>NZ_JAUTXS020000009.1:0-54465 GCF_030658255.1 Pseudomonas sp. RAC1 | reverse complement strand
GGAGGGGGTTGACGGGCATGGATGCCCGTCAAGCGCTTGGGGCCATGGATGGCCCCTAAGCGCGGTACCCCCGGAGTGCCACCGGCGCGAGGGAACCCCGCAGCGCAGCGAAGGGGCCGGATGCGGGAGCAAGCGGTTTTGCCCCCCTTTTTCCAAGAAAAAAGGGGGTCGCCGTAAAGGCGAAAAGGTGAATCAGCCTCACCAAAAAATCCGGATATTCCCCCCAAAAGAACTAGCCCCCCCAAAAAGCCCCATCAAAAAATTCATCAGCCAACACCCCCGCACTAGAGCCCTACCCAAGAAACATCCCGCAACTGGTCAGACCGGTCAAACCAAAACCTCTTGCCACCCCCACCCACCAGCGCTTACATTCGACCCCGCACTGGACAAACCGGTAAGACCACAATAATTAAGTCCCGCGCTCTTTCGCCCGCACTCCCCTGGGGGCATCGAAGCAGGGACACCGAATCAGAGATCCCTCCCATGCTCAAATGGTGCTCGCGTTCGATCTTCCTCCAAGTTGTCCTGGGCCTGGCCCTCGGCATTGTCTGCGGTCTGAGCTTCCCTGACCTCTCCCTGCAACTCAAACCCCTCGGTGACGGCTTCATCAAGCTGATCAAGATGCTCATCGGCATCATCGTGTTCTGCGTGGTGGTGACGGGCATCTCAGGCGCAGGCGACCTGAAGAAGGTCGGCCGCATCGGCCTGAAGTCGGTGATCTATTTCGAGATCCTCACCACCATCGCCTTGGTCATCGGGCTGGTGCTGGCCTTCTCCACCGGCATCGGCCAAGGCGCCAACATCCACCTCGACCAGCTCTCCAGCGCCGATGCCGGAGCCCTCGCTGACCGCGGCGCACACCTGCATGGGGCCACAGCGTTCTTCATGGACCTGATTCCCACCTCAGTGATCGGCGCCTTCGCCGACAACAACATCCTCCAAGTCCTGCTGTTCGCCGTGCTGTTCGGCAGCGCCCTGAACCTGGTCGGTGAATCCGCCTCGGGCATTTCCCGACTGATCAACGAACTCAGCCACGTGATCTTCCGCATCATGGGCATGATCGTGCGCCTGGCGCCGATCGGCGTGTTCGGCGCCATCGCCTTCACCACCAGCAAATACGGCCTGGAATCGCTGCAGCATTTGGGCGGACTGGTCGCGCTGTTCTACATCACCTGCGCAGGCTTCGTCCTGCTGGTGCTGGGCACCGTGATGCGCGTGTCGGGCCTGAAGATGATTCCCTTCCTCAAGTACCTGCGCGAAGAGCTGACCATCGTGCTGGGAACCGCGTCCTCCGATGCCGTGCTGCCCCAGGTCATGCGCAAACTCGAGCACCTGGGTATCGGCAGCTCCACCGTCGGACTGGTGATCCCCACCGGCTACTCGTTCAACCTCGACGGCTTCTCGATCTACCTGACCCTGGCCATCGTCTTCATTGCCAACGCCACCGGTACGCCACTGGCCATGACCGACTTGCTGACCATCCTGCTGGTGTCACTGGTGACCTCCAAAGGCGCCCACGGCATTCCCGGCTCCGCGCTGGTGATCCTGGCGGCGACCCTCACCGCCGTACCGGCGATCCCAGTGGTGGGCCTGGTGCTGGTACTGGCGGTGGACTGGTTCATGGGCATCGGCCGCGCGCTGACCAACCTGGTCGGCAACTGCGTCGCCACCGTGGCCATCGCCCGCTGGGAGAAGGACATCGACATGGAGCGGGCCAACAACGTGCTGTCCGGCAAGCCGGGTTTCGCGCCGCTGCCCCGTAAACCAGGCCAGGCCCATCAGCAGGAGTTCTGAGCAGGCCAGGGCCGACGCCCGACGTCGGCCCGCAGGCAGCAAGACTCAAGCCTCAATCGGGGAAAGCACCGTGATCAGTTCATCGACCGTCGTCACCGCCGTGGTGGAAAAACTGCGCAGCGCCCTGGCCCGTGGCCAATGGCGCAGCGGTCAAATGCTGCCCGGTCAGCGCGAGCTGGCCGAGCAATTGGGTATCAGCCGCCCGAGCCTGCGTGAAGCGCTGACTGTGCTGGAAACCCTCGGGCTGGTGCGGGCCATGCCGGGCAAGGGCGTGCTGGTGCTAGACGCCGACCTTGCTCTGGTCTCGGTCAGCGACAGCGTCGGCGCCGCCAGCCTGGCCGACGTGCTGGAGCTGCGCTACACCCTCGAGCCCTTCATCGCCGGGCTGGTTGCGCAAGCGGCCGGCAGCCAGGACATCGGCCAGTTGCGTTTGACCCTGATGGACCTGCGCGAGGCCGTGGACGCCAGCGATAGCGAGGCCGGCGTAGTGGCCTACATCGCGTTGCACGAAGCGCTGTTCGCGCTGACCACCAACCCAATCTTCCAGAGCGTGGTGCAGCAGACCAGCAATGCCCTCAAGCAGAGCGCGGCGATGCTGCGCGACTCGCCCGAACACTTCGCCGCGCGGCTGGAAGAAAACGAAGCGGTGGTGCGTGCGATCCGTGCGCGCAACAGCGCCGAGGCCAGCGCCCAGATGCGCCGGCACATCCTCGCCGAAGGCCTGCGCATGGGCATCGAGCTGAACATTCCGGACGAGCATCCGGCCCCGGACCATTGACCCAGGAGAGCGACCATGACTGCCTTGGCCCATCCATCGCGCTTGCCCCAGTTGATCAAGACCGGCGAAGGCCGACTGGGTGCCGAACAGATCTATCCGCGACTGTTCGACGCCATCCTCGAACAGCGCCTGCCGCCGGGCAGCGCTTTGCCCGAACAGGCCCTGGGCAATGCGTTCGGCGTCAGTCGCACCGTCATCCGCCGCGTCCTCGGTCGCCTGGCCGACCAGCAGGTGGTGGTCCAACGGCCCAGTCACACCGCGCACCTGGCCGCGCCCGATCCGCAACAGGCGCGCCAGGTGCTCAGCGCCCGGCGCCTGGCCGAAACCACCTTGATCGGCCTGGCCACCCAGCGTGCTCGCCCCAACCAGATCCGTCAGTTGCGTCAGTTGGTGGAACGTGAACGGCTGCACCATGAACGCGGCGAGCGCTGCACGGCCATCCGTCTGGGCGGCGAATTCCACCTAAAGCTCGCGCAAATGGCCAACAACGCCCCGCTGGCGCGGTTTCTCAATGGCCTGGTACCGATGACCTCACTGATCATCGCTCGCTATGAAGCGCCCTGCTGCGAGCACTGCGCCTGGGAAGAGCACGCGGCCATCATCGACGCAGTGGAAGGTGGCGATGCCACGTCGGCGCTCCTGCTGATGCATCAGCATCTGGATCGGCTGGAAGCCAAGCTCGACCTCGATGACGCTGACTGAGCGTGGCTCACGCCGTCGCCAACGCCGAGGTCGGCAACCCGAAGATCCGATCGAACGCCCAGTTGTAGACGAAGGTGTAGCACGGCACCAACACGATGAACGCCAGGTCCACCAAGAACGCCTCCCACAGGCTCATGTCCAGCCACCAGGCGATCAGCGGGATGAGGTACACCACCAGGGTCAACTGAAAGCCCACCGCGTGCCCTACCCGCCTGGCCAAGCCGCGCCCGCGCTTGGCCTGGCGACTTTCCCAGCGCTCGAACAGGGTGTTGTAGATCAGGTTCCAGACCATGGCGATGGTGGTGATCATCACCGCCAGCGGGCCGGTGTGCGTGGCTTGGGTGTCTGACAGGTACGCCAGTCCCAGGGTCGACATGCACAACCCAATCAGTTCATAGAAGGTCACGTAGACCAGTTTGCGTTTGGCGCCTTGCACAGTCGTTGTCGCTCCATAGCCGTTGATGAGGGCGCTAAGACTGAATCAATTCTGTTGACAGAAAAAGTCAGCTCCTTTCAGATTTACTGACAGGAGGCGCGATGAACTTTTCCAGTGACAACATCCAGCTGTTTCTCGCCGTGCTCGATGGCGGTTCGTTCTCCGCGGCGGCACGACTGCTCGGCCGCGTACCCTCGGCGGTGAGCATGGCCGTGGGCAATCTTGAAGCCGAACTGGGCTACCCGCTGTTCGAGCGGGGCTCGCGCGAGGTGCGCGCCACCGATCGCGCTCGCGCCCTGGAACCCCATGCCCGGCTGATCGCCGAACAACTGGGGTTGCTGCAGGTGCATGCACTGGAGCTGTCGCGCGGCCTGGAGAGCAGTCTGTCCATCGCCGTAGTGACCGATATCGATCCAGCTGCGTTGCTGGCGGCCATCGCCCGACTGGGCGAGCGCTACCCATTGCTCGACATCGAATTGCTCAGCGCGCCCCAGGACGATGCCCTGCAGTTGCTCGACAGCGGCCGCGTCGGGCTGTGCCTAGCCTTCGCCGAACTGCAGGTGGATCCGCAGCGCAGCTTCCAGCACCTGGGCAGCGAGGCGCTGGTGGCGGTGCTGTCGCCGCATCACCCGGCCTTTCGCGAAGGACGCATTCGCGACCTCGAAGACCTGGTGAACATCCGCCAGATTCTGGTGCACAGCCGCCACCTGCCGCTGGGCGATACCCGCTCGCTGATCGGAACCGCCCATTGGCGTACCGACAGCGTCGACCTGGCCGTGCAGATGGTCGAAGCGGGTCTGGGTTGGGGCGATCTACCCTGCGCGCGTATCGCCCCGCGGGTGCAGGCTGGACGCTTGGTGCGACTGGCGTTTCGCAACACGCGCAATGAACTGCAGTTGCCGGTGCATGCGCTGTGGCGCAAAAGCCAACCGCTGGGTCAGGCGGCGCGAGCGCTGGTGGGCATGCTGACCAGCCGCTGAGCCTTCACCATCCGTCGGACGCTACAGCAACGCCCTCAACCTTTCGTCGAGCACGCCGATATCGACTCCGACAGGCACCGCCAGTCCGCCACGAGCGGGCGGCCGCCATCTCCGATTTCGGCTCAAGGTCTCGAAACATGAACCTGAAGTTTCGCCACAAGATCCTCCTCAGTGCCTGCGGTGTCGTGGTACTGGCATTCGCACTGTTCACCCTCTACAACGACTACCTGCAGCGCAAGACCATCGCCCAGAACATCGAGTCGTCTGTGCAGCAGGCGGGCGCCCTGACCGCCAGCAGCGTGCAGAACTGGATGAGCGGGCGCATCCTGGTACTGGAGAATCTGGCCCAGGACATCGCACAGCAAGGCACCGGCAATCAAGTGGCCGGTCTGGTGGATCAGCCCTCCTACACCAGCAACTTCCAGTTCACCTACTTCGGCCAGAACAATGGCGCCTTCACCCAGCGCCCTGACGCGCAGATGCCCGACGGCTATGATCCGCGCAAGCGTCCGTGGTACAGCGCCGCCGTCAGCGCCAACCAGACCCTGCTGACCCCACCTTACCAAGCCTCGGTGGGCGGTCTGGTGGTGACCATCGCCATCCCGGTCAAGGCGCGCGGCAGCGGCGAACTGCTCGGTGTGGTCGGTGGCGACCTGAGCCTGGACAGCCTGGTCGACATCATCAACGCCGTGGACTTCGGCGGCATCGGCCATGCGTTCCTGGTCGACCGTGAAGGCCAGGTGATCGTCAGCCCCGACAAGGACCAGCTGATGAAGAATCTCAAGGACCTCTACCCCAACAGCGGCCTGCGCGTCGAACCCGGCATGCAGGACGTGACCCTCGCGGGCTCCGAGCGCATCGTCTCCTTCACGCCGGTCAAAGGTCTGCCTTCGGCGCAGTGGTACATCGGCCTGTCGATTGATAAAGACAAAGCCTACGCCGCTCTGGGCCAGTTCCGCAGCTCGGCCATCATCGCCATGCTCATCGCCGTGGTCGCCATCGCCGCTGTGCTGGGTCTGTTGATTCCCGTGCTGATGCGTCCGCTGACCACCATGGGCCGCGCCATGCACGATATCGCCGAAGGTGAAGGCGACCTCACCCGCCGCCTGCAGGTGCAGAACAAGGACGAGTTCGGCGAGCTGGCAGCCGCTTTCAACCGCTTCGTCGAGCGCATCCATGCCTCGATCAGCGAAGTGGCCTCGGCCACGCGACTGGTGCATGACCTGTCCGAGCAGGTCATGAGCGCATCCAATGCCTCGATCAACGGCTCGGAGGAGCAGAGCCTGCGGACCAACAGCGTGGCGGCGGCGATCAACCAGTTGGGCGCCGCCACCCAGGAAATCGCCCGCAATGCCGCCGATGCCTCGCAGCACGCCAGCGGCGCCAGCGACCAGGCCAACGATGGGCGCCAGGTGGTCGATGATGCGATCAGCGCCATGACTGCGCTGTCGCAGAAGATCAGCGAGTCGTGCCAGCAGATCGAAACCCTCAACGCCAGCACCGACGAAATCGGCAAGATCCTCGATGTGATCAAAGGCATTTCCCAGCAGACCAACTTGCTGGCGCTCAACGCCGCCATCGAGGCCGCTCGTGCCGGCGAGGCTGGGCGCGGCTTCGCCGTGGTGGCCGACGAGGTGCGTAACCTGGCGCACCGCACCCAGGAGTCGGCCGAAGAGATTCACCGCATGATCACCGGCCTGCAGGTCGGCTCGCGCGAAGCCGTGCACACCATGAACGCCAGCCAGGTGTCCAGCGAACAGACCGTGCAGGTGGCCAACCGCGCGGGCGAACGGCTGGCCAGCGTGACGTCGCGCATCGGCGAGATCGATGGCATGAACCAGTCGGTGGCCACGGCCACCGAGGAACAGAGCGCGGTGGTCGAAAGCCTGAACCTGGACATCACCCAGATCAACGCACTCAACCAGCAAGGCGTGCAGAACCTCAACGAGACCTTGCGCCACTGCGACGCCCTGACTCAGCAGGCGGGTCGTCTGAAGCAACTGGTGGGCAGCTTCAGGATCTGAAGTTGCCCAGCACGCAGTTACCCCCGCCGACTGGCCAGCGGGGATGGCTGCGGCGCGTTATAACCTCATAACGAAGAATTCTATTTGGCTATAACGAACAATCTATATGCTGCCCAGCATCCGACCACGGGCTAGCAGGCAGATTGAGTAGCGTATGGATGTAGGTTCTTTCGGTTTCACCATTGCCGGGCTGGTAGTGGGTTTCATCGTCGGCATGACCGGCGTCGGCGGCGGTTCGCTGATGACACCCATTCTGCTCTGGTTCGGTATCAACCCTGCCACTGCCGTGGGCACCGACCTGCTCTATGCCGCCATCACCAAGGCCAGTGGTGTCTGGGTGCACGCGCGCAACAAGAACATCGACTGGAAGATCACGGGCTGGCTGAGCCTGGGCAGCGTACCGGCAGCGGCCCTGACCCTGTGGTTCCTCAGCACGCTGCACACCGACACCTCGGCGCTCAACGCCATCATCAAGCAGGGCCTGGCCGTGGTGTTGATACTCACCGCACTGGCCATCCTGTTCAAATCCCGTCTGCAGGCCTTCGCCAGCCGCCATGCGGGCTACCATTACCACCTCAGTGCCCGCAGCCTGAACCTCCTCACGGTGACCACCGGCATCGTGCTGGGGGTCATGGTCACCCTGACCTCCATCGGCGCCGGGGCACTGGGGACGGTGGCGCTGTTCCTGCTCTATCCGTTCCTGGTCACCCGACGCCTGGTCGGCACCGAGATCGCCCACGCCGTGCCGCTGACACTGGTGGCTGGCCTGGGCCATGCCGGCATGGGCAACATGGACTGGTCGCTGCTCGGCTACCTGCTGCTGGGCTCGCTGCCCGGCATCTACCTGGGCAGCCACCTCACCGGGCGCATTTCCGACCGCGTGCTGCGCCCATGCCTGGCGGGGATGCTGCTGCTGATCGGCTACAAACTGGCGTTCTGACGCTCCACTCAGCCCGGCAGCAGTCGCAGGCGCCAGCGCTCGGTACGGCTCAACTCGATCCGCGCGCACGGCAGCACATCGATCGCCTGGCACGTGCCCAGCGACGCGTCCAGGACTTCAGCCAGTGCAGCGCGTATCACCAGCGGGTGAGTGACCGCCAGCCAGTCCCCTGGCGCAGCGAAGGACTCCAGCCAAGCGGCGACCCGCCTGTGCAGCGCCGCGAACGACTCGCCGCCATGGGGCGCCGCCTGTACATCCACCCCCCACCACGCCAGCGCGTCCGTTTCCTCCCGCTGAACCTGCTTGAGGCTCAAGCCTTGCCAACGGCCCATGTGGCAATCGGCCAAGGCGGGTTCGAGCTGCACTTCGGCGCCCAACCAGGCCGCCGTCTGCCGCGCGCGCCGCTCGGGCGCGCTGATCAGATGCGTACCGGGAGGTGCGCTGGCAAGAAGCGGCGTGTGCGCCAAGACAGGCTCTTCAGGATGCGAAAAGCAGCCAGTCTGCTGGGAACGGGTCTGGGCATGGCAGATCAAGGTCAGGCGGACGGGTTTCACCGTTGGAATCTCGGGCCGGTGGAATTAGGGCATCAATGAACGCTGCGATAGGATGGCCAGTCTAACCCAGGCAATATCCATCCGAGTCGATTCAATGCCAGACACCCCGCGCCCGCCCTCCAGCCCCTTGCTGCTCGCCCTGCGTCAGGGCACCCATGCGTGTCACAAGACGCTGGAAACACGCCTGCCATTTTTCAGCGACGCCTTCGATCTGCACGCCTATCGCCGCTTGGTTGCCGCCTACCATGGCTTTCATGCGCCGCTGGAGGCGCGACTGTCGGATTACCAGGACGACGAGCGACACAAGGCGCCCACGCTGCGCCGCGATCTGCAGGCGCTCGGCCTGACAGTGGCACAGATCGACGCCCTGCCGCTGTGCCGCGACCTGCCCATCATCACTGACCACGCCCATGCGCTGGGGGTGATGTACGTACTGGAAGGCTCGACCTTGGGCGGTCAGGTACTCAAGCGCGCCATGGCTCAACGCCTGGGTATCGATGCCGACAGCGGCGGCGGTTTTCTCGATGTGTATGGCAGCGCCACCGCCAGCCGTTGGCGTAGCTTCCTGCAACGGCTGGAGCAGGCACCAACGTCGCCTGCCGCCGTTGCCGATAGCGTGGCCTGCGCCGTGGCGACATTCGAATGCTTCGCGCAATGGCTCGATACCTGCCAGGTGCTGCTACCGTCCGATGAGCGCGCGCCCATCAGCGTCTAATTGCCACCATTCATTTGCCGGCTCGCGCTTCGTCTTCCCAGGTAGCCCATCAGCACAAGGAAGTCGAAGCATGTTCGAGCTGTCACGTCGTTCCCTGGTCGGCCTCGGCCTGGCTCTACCCGCCCTGGGTGCCCTGCGCATGACGCAGGCGGCACCGGTCGATTCCGGGCAGGTGCCACTCAATTACAACGAAAGCCCCTGGGGTCCGAGCGCAGCGGCGCGCCAGGCGATGGCCGAGGGCATCGGCGCTTGTGGGCGCTATCCCTACAAGGCCCAGTATCGATTGGTCGACCTGTTCGCCTCGCAGCACGGCCTGCAAGCCGATCAGGTCCAGGTGTTCTGCGGCTCCAAGCTGGCCCTGCAACATGCGGTGATGGCCTTCACCCAGCGCGGCAGCCTGGTGCTGGCCGACCCTTCGTACGAGGCCCCCGTGGAAGCTGCCCGAGCACGCGGCACGGCGGTGCACGCAGTGGCGTTGGACGCGGACCACGCGCATGACGTCGATGCCATGCTCGCCGCCGACCCGGCGCCCGGCATGATCTACCTGTGCAACCCCAACAACCCCACGGGCACGCTCACACCGCGCCGGTCCATCGAGCGGCTGCTGGCCCGCTCGGCGGCGAACACCACCGTGGTGGTCGACGAAGCCTATATCCACTTCAGCGACGCACCGAGCTGCATCGACCTGGTGCGCGACTACCCGCAGTTGCTGGTCTTGCAGACCTTTTCCAAGCTCTACGGCATGGCCGGGGCGCGCCTGGGCCTGGCGATCGGCCAAGCGCCATTGCTGCAACGCCTGGAGGTGTACGACGGCGAGAATGTGGCCGCTGCACCGACCTTGCTGGGCGGACTCGCCAGCTTGAACGATGCGCAGTTGGTGCCCAGCCGCAAGGCCGCCAACGCGCGCCTGCGCGACACCACGCTGGCCTGGCTCGCCGAGCGCGGCTGGCGCTGCACCGCGAGCCAGACCAATTGCTTCATGATCGACCTGCGCACAGCCGCGCAGCCGGTGATAGAGCGCCTGGCCGAGCACGGGGTGCTGGTCGGGCGCGTGTGGCAAAGCTGGCCGAACTGGATGCGGGTCAGCGTGGGCAGCGAAAGCGACATGCAGCGTTTTCGCCAGGCCTTTGCCCAGGTGATGCAGGGTTGAACGCTGCCGTCAGACCAGTGCCGCCCCCAGCGCATTGACCAGTTGCGCCAGCCGCGGCGCCCCTTCCGGCACCCGCACCCGCAGCCCTTCGATCTCGCGACGCGCCGGGTAGTGCTTGCGCAGCAGGTCGAAGGCCGCGCGTTGGGCCTCTGCGTCATCGCTCAGGCTGCGTCGGAAGTCCGCATCGTCGCGGCGCGGGTCATAAACCGCCCGGCACAGGGTCGCCAAGGCCCAGGTCGGATCGGCACTGGCATCGAGCTCCACGCTCACCAGCGGCTGCGGCGGCAGCAGGCTGGCCAGACGCACCGTTTCAGGCAGGCCCTGAGCCCGGCAGAAGGCTTGATAGACCTGCGCTGTGCCGCGCTGTTTGCCGTCCAGGCTATAGCCGGCGATGTGCGGGGTGGCCAGGGTGCACAGGTCGGCCAGCGCCAGGTCGACCTGGGGCTCGCCCTCCCAGACGTCGAGCACCGCGTGCACGTCGTCACGCTCGAGCAGCAGCGCACACAGGGCGGCGTTGTCCACCACCGGGCCACGGCTGGCGTTGAGCAGCCAGGCGCCAGGGCGCAGGCGGGCAAGCGCGGAGGCGTCGAGCAGATGCCAAGTGGGGTGCTCGCCGTCGCGTTGCAGCGGCGTATGCAGGCTGATGGCATCGCAGCGCTCCAGCACGGTCTCCAGGCTGACGAACTCGCCCTCCTCGCACGCCGCGCGCAGCGGATCGCACACCAGCACCTGCCAGCCCAGCCCCCGCAGTACCCGCACCAGGCGGCCACCGACTTCGCCGGCGCCGACCACACCGTAGACCCGTTCGCCGAGCGCCACGCCGTCGAGTTCGGCCAGCGTCAACAGGCTGCCCAGCACATAGTCCACCACGCCCCGGGCATTGCAGCCTGGGGCGCTGCTCCACTGGATACCGGCCTGGGCGAAGTGCTCCAGGTCCAGGTGATCGGTGCCGATGGTGCAGGTGCCGACGAAGCGCACCCGACTGCCCTCGAGCAGTTGTCGATCGACGCGGGTCACCGAGCGCACCAGCAACACATCGGCGTCCTTGACGCAGGCCGCGTCGATGGCCCGCCCTGGGTAGCGGCGGATTTCACCGAACCCGGCGAAGAAGGCATCGAGCAGCGGGATATTTTCGTCGGCAACGATCAGCATGGGCGCTCTCCTGTGGGGGAGCGCAGTGTAGGCGCTGCACGCCGGGCGATCCAGCCTGGGTCAGTCGGCTTTCTTGCGGATCCAGTACAGGTAGGTGCCGGCCTCTTCGTGCTGCTGCACCAGTTCATGGCCGAGGAAGGTGCAGAACTTGGGGATGTCACGCCGGGTCGAGGGATCGGTGGCGATGACCTTCAGCAAGCCGCCGGCGTTCAGGTTGCGCACGTGCTGGTGCAACATCATCACCGGTTCGGGGCAGTTGAGGCCGGTGGCATCGAGGGTCGCGTCTGGGGTCAGGTCGGTCATGCTGGGCTCCGCAAATGGGGTGGATATCGCGCCGGACGGGCTCAGCGCGGCTTCAGGTCGAGCCTGCGCAGATGGCAAGTCACTTCCTCGCGGTCGTGGTAGAGCTGCTTGCAGGTGATCGACACCTTGATCTTGCGCGCCTTGAACGCCGCCTCCATACGTTCGAGCAGCTTGTGCACCTCGGCGTACCGCTGCTTCATCGGCAGCTTGAGGTTGACCACCGCTTCGCGGCACAGGCCCTCGCCCAGCCAGGTTTCGATCAGCGAGGCGGTACGCGCCGGCTTCTCGACGATGTCGCAGACCATCCAGTCCACGGTCTGCCGGGGCTTCCAGGTGAAGCCGTCGGCCATCAGGTGCTGCACCAGACCCGTGTCCATCAGGCTCTCGGCCATGGGGCCGTTGTCGATGGCGGTGACCAGCATGCCGCGCTTGACCAGCTGGTAGGTCCAGCCGCCTGGCGAAGCGCCGAGATCGACCCCGGTCATGTCGTCGTTCAGGCGCTGCTCCCACTGCTCGCGCGGGATGAACTGATGCCAGGCTTCTTCGAGCTTGAGCGTCGAGCGGCTCGGCGCCTCGCGCGGGAACTTCAGGCGCGGGATGCCCATGGGCCAAAGCGCCGAGTTGTCGGCTTCAGCCACGCCGACGAATACCCGCCGACCGCTGATGAACGTCAGCAGCAGACGCGGCGCGGTGGGATCGTCAATCAAACGGCCCGCCTTCTCCAGCGCTTTGCGCAGTGGCCCTTCGAACTTGCGGCAGAAGGTCGACAATTCTTTGCCATCGTTGCTGTCGAGCACCTCCAGCCACAGGCTGCCGCACACCGGCAGTTGTGCCAGGTGCGCCAGCAATACGCTGATGCGGTCGGTTTCCGGCAGATCGAGGTAGTCGCCACGCGCCCACTGACGCGGAAAAATCAGCCGATCGAAGCGGCGCTCACGCATCAGCCGTTCGGCGCCGCCCTCATCCAGGCAGACGAATTCGGCGCTGGCGCTGTGCGGCTTGCCCTTGGCGTAGCCGGCGACGCCCAGGTGTGCGGCATGCTCGCTGATTTCGGCGCAGACTTCGCCCTCGAAGCCGGGGCGGCAATGCATGAACAGGGTAGTCATCTCTCACTCCACATCACTGGCGCAGACAGCGCCAGGGCGGCGAATGATAAAGGAAGTTCGGAACCTGCGACACGCCCCGCAGGTCCAGAACAGGGTCAGTACCGCCAAAGCGGTCTACCCTGATCGATCAGCCAGGCCCGTGCCGTGCGGGCCGACACAGAGCGGTGACACCGGCATCGACGAGTGCCGGGCACCGGCGCAGAAGGAGTTGGCAATGCCCTCGCTCGATAGCCTGAACACCCTCAAGACCCTCCAGGTGGGCCAACGTGCCTACCACTATTTCAGCCTCCCAGAAGCCGCCCGCCAGTTGGGCGACCTCGATCAACTGCCCATGTCGCTCAAGGTGCTGCTGGAGAACCTGCTGCGCTGGGAGGACGGCAAGACCGTCAGCGGCGAGGACCTGCATGCCCTGGCCGACTGGCTCAAGGATCGCCGTTCCAACCGAGAGATCCAGTACCGCCCGGCGCGGGTGCTGATGCAGGACTTCACCGGCGTGCCCGCCGTGGTCGACCTGGCGGCCATGCGCGCCGCCATGGCCAAGGCCGGCGGCGACCCGCAGCGGATCAACCCGCTGTCGCCGGTGGATCTGGTGATCGACCATTCGGTGATGGTCGATCACTATGCCAGCCAGGCCGCCTTTGCCGAGAACGTCGACATCGAGATGCAGCGCAATGGCGAGCGCTACGCGTTCCTGCGCTGGGGCCAGAGCGCCTTCGACAATTTCCGCGTGGTGCCGCCGGGCACCGGCATCTGCCACCAGGTGAACCTGGAGTACCTGGGTCGCACCGTCTGGACCCGGGAAGAAGACGGCCGCACCTACGCCTTCCCCGACACCTTGGTCGGCACCGACTCGCACACCACCATGATCAACGGCCTGGGCGTACTCGGCTGGGGCGTCGGCGGCATCGAAGCCGAGGCCGCCATGCTCGGTCAACCGGTGTCGATGCTGATTCCAGAGGTCATCGGTTTCAAGCTGACCGGCAAGCTGCGCGAAGGCATCACCGCCACCGACCTGGTGCTGACCGTCACGCAGATGCTGCGCAAGAAAGGCGTGGTGGGCAAGTTCGTCGAGTTCTACGGCGACGGCCTGGCCGAGCTGCCTTTGGCCGACCGCGCCACCTTGGCCAACATGGCACCCGAATACGGGGCCACCTGTGGTTTCTTCCCGGTCGATGAGGTGACCCTCGACTACCTGCGCTTGTCTGGCCGTCCGGATGAGACGGTCGAACTCGTCGAGGCCTACTGCAAGGCCCAGGGCCTGTGGCGAAATCCGGGTCAAGAGCCGTTGTTCAGCGACAGCCTGGCGCTGGACATGCATGAGGTTCAAGCCAGCCTGGCGGGACCCAAGCGGCCTCAGGACCGGGTGGCGCTGTCCGATGTCAGCCAGGCGTTCGACGGCTTCGTCGAATTGCAGCCCAAGCCGCCGGCCAAAGAGGTCGGTCGGCTGGAAAGCGAGGGCGGCGGCGGCGTGGCGGTCGGCAATGCCGACCAGGCCGGCGAGATCGCCTACACGCACGACGGCCAAACCCACACGCTGCGTGACGGCGCGGTGGTGATCGCCGCCATCACCTCTTGCACCAACACGTCCAACCCCAGCGTGATGATGGCTGCCGGACTGGTGGCCAAGAAAGCCGTTGAGAAAGGCCTGGTCCGCAAACCTTGGGTCAAGAGCTCACTGGCTCCAGGGTCGAAGGTGGTGACCGACTACTTCCAGGCCGCAGGCCTGACGCAGTACTTGGACGAACTAGGATTCGACCTGGTGGGCTATGGCTGCACCACCTGCATCGGCAACTCCGGGCCACTGGACGAGGCCATCGAAAAAGCCATCACCCGCGCCGACCTCACCGTCGCCTCGGTGCTCTCGGGCAACCGCAACTTCGAGGGCCGCGTGCATCCACTGGTCAAGACCAACTGGCTGGCCTCGCCCCCATTGGTAGTGGCCTATGCCCTGGCCGGCAGCGTGCGCATCGATCTGACCCGCGATGCACTGGGCACGGGCAAGGATGGCCAACCGGTATACCTGCAGGACATCTGGCCGAGCCAACGGGAAATTGCCGACGCAGTGGCCAAGGTGGATACCGCGATGTTCCACAAGGAATACGCCGAGGTCTTCGCCGGCGATGCCCAGTGGCAGGCCATCGAAGTGCCACAGGCTGCGACCTACGTATGGCAGAACGATTCCACCTACATTCAGCATCCACCCTTCTTCGAGGACATCGCCGGACCTCTGCCGGAAATTACCGACATCCGCGGCGCTAGAATCCTGGCGTTGCTTGGCGATTCGGTGACCACCGACCACATCTCACCCGCTGGCAACATCAAGACCGACAGCCCCGCCGGTCGCTACCTGCGTAGCAAAGGTGTCGAACCACGCGACTTCAACTCCTACGGCTCTCGCCGGGGTAACCACGAAGTGATGATGCGCGGTACGTTCGCCAACATCCGTATCCGCAACGAGATGCTCGGCGGCGAAGAAGGCGGCAACACCCTGTTCGTGCCCAGCGGCGAGAAACTGTCGATCTACGATGCGGCCATGCGCTATCAGCAGGAAGGCACACCTCTGGTGGTGATCGCCGGTCAGGAGTACGGCACGGGGTCTAGCCGTGACTGGGCGGCCAAGGGCACCAATCTGCTGGGGGTCAAGGCCGTGCTGGCCGAGAGCTTCGAGCGCATCCACCGCTCCAACCTGGTAGGCATGGGCGTACTGCCGTTGCAATTCAAGGCCGGCGAGGATCGCAAGCGCCTGGGCCTGACCGGCAAGGAGCGGATTGATGTGCTGGGCCTGGAGGGTACGCAAATTCGCCCCGGCATGAGCCTGCCCCTGCGCATCACCGCGGAGGACGGCCAGCAGCGGGACATCGAAGTGCTATGCCGCATCGACACCCTCAACGAAGTGGAATACTTCAAGTCCGGCGGCATCCTGCACTACGTGCTGCGTCAACTGATCGCAGGTTGAGTCAGATCGGGTGAACGCACTGTGCAGAGGCGGCCGGTTACAAACGCCGCTTCTGCACAGATCATCCTACAAAGTCAGCCAATGACACCTGTGACCAATCCGTCACAAAACCGCCTAAAAAATGTAATCATGCCGCTAATTCCCGCCAAAATCCGCCTTCCGTAACCGATAGCGAACGCTGACTCTTTGCTCTGGATCAAGCGGGACAAATATCGGCTCAATAAATTCCCTGACGTGCCGATACTTGGGGAAAGCCACGCGGATCGAGCAACCCATGCGCAACAACCAGCCGATTACACAGAGAGAACGGACTTTCCCTGCTCAGCAGCGGTTGATTTCCACCACCAACGCCAAGGGCGTGATTACCTACTGTAACGATGCCTTCATCGAGATCAGTGGTTTTTCGCGCGAGGAATTGATGGGCGCGCCGCACAATCTGGTGCGCCACCCGGATGTGCCGGCAGCGGTCTTCGCTCATATGTGGCAGACCCTCAAGCAAGGGCAGCCCTGGATGGGGATCGTCAAGAACCGCTGCAAGTCCGGCGACCATTATTGGGTCAATGCCTACGTTACGCCGATCTTCGACAACGACCAGGTGGTCGGTTTCGAGTCGGTGCGGGTCAAGCCCAGTGCCGAACAGATCCGCAGGGCCGAGGCGCTGTATCAGCGCATCAACCAAGGCAAGACGGCAATACCGCGCCGCGACAAATGGCTGCCGGTGCTGCAGGACTGGGTGCCATTCATCCTCATCAGCCAGATCGGCTTCCTGATCGGCAACTGGTTCGGCCATTCCTGGGGCTTCGCACTGGCTGCGGCGGTTTCCGTGCCATTGGGCCTGCTCGGACTGAGCTGGCAGCAACGAGGCCTCAAGCGCCTGTTGCGCCTGGCCGAGCAGACCACCTCCGATCCGCTGATCGCCCAAATGTATACCGATAGCCGCGGCGTTCAGGCACGTTTGGAAATGGCCATGCTCAGTCAGGAATCGCGCCTGAAGACGTGCCTGACCCGCCTTCAGGACAGCGCTGAGCACCTCAGCGAGCAGGCCCGACAGTCCGATGAACTGGCGCACAAGAGCTCGTCGGGCCTGGAGCGACAGCGGGTAGAGACCGAGCAGGTCGCGGCTGCCGTCAACCAGATGGCGGCCACCACCCAGGAAGTGGCGACCCACGTGCAACGTGCGGCCGACGCCACACAGCAAGCCAACCGCCTGACCAGCGAAGGTCGGCAGATCGCCGGAGAAACCCGCGACGCCATCCAGCGCCTGTCGGTAGCCGTCGGCGAAACGGGTCAGACCGTTACCCAACTGGCCAAGGACAGTGACGAAATCGGCGGCGTGGTGGACGTGATCAAAGGTATCGCCGACCAGACCAACCTGCTGGCACTCAACGCGGCCATCGAAGCGGCGCGGGCAGGAGAAATGGGTCGCGGCTTCGCCGTGGTTGCTGACGAGGTCCGTCAGTTGGCGCAGCGTACCGCCGAATCCACCGGGCAGATCCATGGCTTGATCGCCAAGCTGCAACAAACCGCCAGCAATGCGGTGCAGACCATGGAGACCGGCCATCGCCAGGCCGAAGAAGGGGTCGAACGCGTGCTGCAGGCCGATCAGGCGCTGGTGGGCATCAGCGAGGCGGTGGCCAATATCACCGATATGGCGACCCAGATCGCGGCGGCCACGGAAGAGCAATCGGCGGTGGCCGAGGAAATCAGTCGCAACATCAGCACCATCGCCGACCTGGCCGACCAGACCGCCGAACAGGCCCAGCATTCGGCGTCGCTCAGCGAGGAATTGACCAGCACGGCAGGTACCCAGTACTCGCTGGTGGAGCGCTTCAACCGCTGAACCAGCCGTGGGCCAGGGCGAACTGGTCGCCCTGGCCCACGGCTGATCACCAGGCCAGGGTCAGGCGACTCTCGAACTCGCGCGTCTCTCCGGTCAGCGGGTCTTCGAAGCGAAGGCTGTGGGCCAGCAACTGCAAGGGTTTCTGGTAGTCGTCGGCGTCCGGCTGCAGATCGGGATAGAACGGATCGTTGCAGATCGCCGCTCCCAACGCGGCCATATGCACCCGTAGTTGGTGGGTCTTGCCGGTGACCGGCGATAAGCCATACAGCCAACGCTCTGCGTCACGCTTCAACACCTCGGCCAGGGTCTCGCTATTCGCCACACCCGGCACTTCCTGCATGCGAAAAAACGGCTGACCATGCTCGAGACGGCTGCGATGCACTAGGGGAAAGCTGCGCTGCGGCAGAGGGGCGGCGATGGCCTGATAGCGCTTCTCGATGCGGCGCTGTGGGAACAACTGCTGATACGCGGTGCGCGATTGCGGGTTGGCCGAAAACAGCACCAGCCCTGCCGTGTGTCGATCGATACGGTGCAAGGGCACCAAGTGCGGATTGTCCAGACGGCGGATCAGGCGACGCAGCAAGGTCTGTTCGACATACTCGCCGGTGGGGGTGACTGGCAGGAAATGCGGCTTGTCGGCCACCACCAGATGCTCGTCGCAATGCAGGAGGGTTTCCTGAAACGGGATGGGGCGCTCGTTAGGCACTTCACGAAAGTAATGCAGGCGCAAGCCACGGCGGTAAGGCAGATCGGCAGCGACAGGCTGACCGTTGGCATCGAGTACACGGCCACGGGCGAAGCGATCGAGCCACTGCTCGCGGGCGATCGCCTTGAAGTGATCGCAGAGACAGTCGAGCACGGTGGACCAATGCCCAGGAGGAAGGCAAACCGTGCTGGCTTGCTGACGTGCAGGGTCGAACGGGGTGGACATGGCGTGCTCGGCAGTCAGGGGGCAGGCATTATCGCCAATGGCCACATGATCAACCAGCTTCGTGGGCCAGTTCGCAACGCGACTTGAGCCAACGCAACACCTGCACGGCTTCCCAGCGCCCGGCGTCGTAGAGGGCATAAACCATGCCTTCGTAGCCCACCACATCCAACGGCCGGTGGAAACCAGCGCGCTGAAAAAGCGCCTCGATTTCGGCGAAACAGGTGTTGAAATGCACCTTGCCGAACGGCGTGCGATCGTCGGTGACCACGCCTTCCATGCGCAGTTCGAGCACGGCATCGCAGACGGTGTCGGGAGACATGCGATTGACGCTGTACTTCAGTTGCTCGACGTTATGCATGACCTTATCCCGGATACTGTATCTTTATACAGCATACGAACCCTGCACCGTCCCGTCAATTCACCCAAGGCCGCCCTCGCATTCTCCGATGGACGGCACTCGCGGGCGACCACAAAGGCGGTCAGCGTAGAAACGCGACGACCTGCTCAGCTTCGAACGGCCAGAGCAATTCGGCACCGTTGTCACAACGCCGCAACAGCGGAATGACCAGCCCGTATTGCTCGAACAGCGCTGGGTCATCGGCGATGTCCACCAACTCCACCAGCAGCCCGTGCTCGACGAACGGCATGAGCACCGCTTCGGCCACTTCGCACAGATGGCACCCCAAGGTGCCGAGCAATTGGCATTCAGGCAGCATGGTCCAGTTCCCGGGCGTGGTGAAAAGAAAGCTATTCTAGGCCCGTTGGTCGCGCGCTGCATCTGCCCAGCAGTCCTCGCCTGTGCGGGTGCCAACCCATTGGCGCTGCGCGCAAAGGGGCGCAGCGACGACAGCGGCTGAACCTTCGGCCACACTCATCACTCGAAAGACCCACAGACTTCAACAGGGAGAGGCCCATGGCCAGCAAATCGGCAAAGACTGCACAAGACATCTTGATGGCTGACTTCCAAGCGCTGGTGCGCGACACCGAGAAGCTGCTCGCCGACACCGCCAACCTGGCCGGCGATCAGGCTGACGAACTGCGCGGCCAGATTCACGAGCGCCTGCAGCAGGCCCGTGACAGCTTGCAGGAAACCCAGGAATCGGTGCGCGAGCGCGGCCAGGCCGCTCTGGGGACTGCCGAAGAATACGTGCAGGAAAATCCTTGGCAGGCCATCGGCATCGCAGCGGGTGTCGGCCTGCTGATCGGCCTGCTTGCCAGCCGCCGCTGAGGAGGACGCATGGACAACGACGCCATCGGCACCGGCGCCACCGGCAGACGCCTCGGCGCGGCCATACTGGGCCTGCTGCATAGTCATATCGAACTGTTCGGCATCGAGTTGCAGGAGCAAAAGGGTCGTACACTGCGTCTGCTGCTGTTCGCGGGCCTGGCACTGGTGTTCGCACTGCTGTTGCTGACCGCACTCTCGGGGCTGTTGCTCGTGCTGCTGTGGGACAGCTATCGGCTGGCCGGTATCATCGGCCTCTGCGTGTTCTACGGCCTTGCCGCAGTGTTCTGTGGCGTGCGTCTGAAAGCGGCAGTATTCGATGAGTCTTCACCGTTCCACAGCACCCTCGAAGAACTTGCCAAGGACCGGGAGCGCCTGTTGCCATGAGCCTGCCTGAACTGCCCACCAGCCGTAACCCGCGCGAACTGCGCAAGGCCTTGCTGCGTCTGCGCATGGAAATGCATCGCCAGGAAATTCGCCACGAATCCGGGCAACTGCTCGAACCGGTCCGACGCCTGCGTGGCATGGGCGCTTCGGTTCAGGACGGACTCGGCATCAAGCACGCGCCGCTCTGGGGCATTGGCGCCGTCGTCGCGATGGGCTTTCTGACCGGTAAAGGCGTGCGCAACGGCACGCTGGCACGCCTGCTGCGTCTGGGCGGCAGCCTGGCGCCGCTGGTGCGCCTGTACCTGAAGAACGGTCGTCGCGGCTGAAGCCCGGCGCCCGACGCTTGCGCGGGCGCCTGCTAATCGGGAAGCTATGGCCACCCCCTGACGGAGATCACGCCTTGGACTGGCACACCCTGCTCAACCGCGAACGCCTCGGCAAGGCCCTGTACAGCCCCGAGGAACTCGGGCGTAGCCCGTTTCACAAAGATCACGACCGCATCATCTTCTCCGGCGCCTTCCGCCGCCTGGGCCGCAAGACTCAGGTTCATCCGGTGTCCAGCAACGACCATATCCATACCCGCCTGACCCACTCACTGGAAGTCAGTTGCGTCGGCCGCTCGCTCGCGATGCGGGTCGGCCAGACCCTGCGCGAGGCATTGCCCGAATGGTGCGATCCCAGCGACCTGGGCATGATCGTGCAGTCGGCCTGCCTGGCCCACGACATTGGCAATCCGCCCTTCGGCCACTCCGGTGAAGATGCGATCCGCCACTGGTTCCAGCAAGCTGCCGGGCGCGGCTGGCTGGATGACATGAACGACGATCAGCGCGCCGACTTTCTCAATTTCGAAGGCAACGCCCAAGGTTTTCGCGTACTCACGCAACTGGAATACCATCAGTTCGACGGCGGCACCCGGCTTACCTATGCCACCCTAGGCACCTACCTCAAGTACCCCTGGAGCGCTCGACACGCCGATGCACTCGGGTACAAGAAACACAAGTTCGGTTGCTACCAGAGCGAACTGCCGCTCCTGCAGCAGATCACCCAGAAACTCGGCCTGCCGCAACTGGAAGAGCAGCGCTGGGCGCGTCATCCCTTGGTGTATCTGATGGAGGCGGCGGACGACATCTGCTATGCCCTGATCGATCTGGAAGACGGCGTGGAGATGGAGCTGCTGCAATACGCGGAAGTCGAGGCGCTGCTGCTGGACCTGGTGGGTGACGACCTACCGGACACTTATCGCCAGTTGGGACCCGACGATTCACGACGGCGCAAGCTGGCTATCCTGCGCGGCAAGGCCATCGAACATCTGACCAATGCCGCAGCCCAGGCATTCGTCGAACAGCAACCGGCCCTGCTCGCCGGCGTGCTCAGTGGCGATCTGGTCGAGCACATGCATGGTCCGGCCAAACACTGCGTGCTCCAGGCCAAGGAAATCGCCCGCAAGAAAATTTTCCAGGACAAGCGCAAGACCCTTCACGAGATCGGTGCCTACACCACGCTGGAAATCCTGCTGAACGCCTTCTGCGGCGCCGCACTGGAACAACACGGCGGTCGTACGCCATCGTTCAAGAGCCGACGCGTACTGGACCTGATCGGTAATCACGCACCGGATCCGCACGGCTCGCTGCACAATGCGTTCTTGCGGATGATCGACTTCATCGCCGGCATGACCGACAGCTACGCCAGTGAAATGGCTGGCGAAATGACCGGACGGTCCATCCCCCACTGATCTCGATAGGCGCGAGGTGAAGGCCTCGCGCCTGTTGAAGGCAAGTTCCTACACAAGCATCTTCCGTCTAAACGACTACAAACAAATAGTGACGGATGGAGGCTGCCTACCGATTTTCTACCCGTGAGTTGTAAATATTCGAAACAACTGTAGTACATCGCTGTAGGTTTTTTCCCATAGTTACACTGTGCTGCACGCTCATACGCCCGATGTCTGTCAACTGCGATAAGGTCTCGCTCGCCTTTGCCACTCATCGCCCGGGAAGTTGATATGAGCACGATCTTCATCGTTGATGACCACCCTGTCATTCGTCTGGCCGTACGCCTGTTGCTGGAAAACCAGGATTACACGGTCATCGGCGAATCCGACAATGGCGTCGATGCCATGCAGATGATCCGTGAAACCCTGCCGGACCTGGTTATCCTGGACATCAGCATCCCCCGTCTCGACGGTTTGGAGGTACTGTCGCGTTTCCAGGCCATCGGACTTCCACCTAAAGTGCTAGTGCTCACCGCACAATCGCCAGCCTTGTTCGCCATCCGTTGCATGCATTCAGGCGCCGCTGGCTTCGTGTGCAAACAGGAAGATCTGAGCGAGCTGCTCAGTGCCGTCAAGGCCGTGCTCTGCGGATACAACTACTTCCCCAGTCAGGCAATAAAAAACGGAACTGAGTCATCCGCTCAGGAATTGGAAATGTTCCGACAGATCAACGACAGAGAGTTGATGGTCCTTCAGCTGTTTGCCATGGGGCGTAGCAACAAGGACATCGCCAAAGGCATGTTTCTCAGCAACAAAACGGTCAGCACCTACAAGAAACGTCTGATGCAGAAACTGCAGGTTTCAACACTGGTCGAGTTGATAGAAGCGGCCAAGCGCAACGCGTTGGTGTGAGGTGAGGCACGTCATGCCAAGGTACTTCACCTGTCTACTGCTGATCCTGATGGGCCTGGGGGTTCAAGCCCATGCGCAGCCAAGCGCCCCCAAGCCTTTGAACCTGCTCGCGCGTTCGAGCGCCGAAGCCGTCAAACCGCCGTTTTCCCCGGCGCAGCGCCAATGGCTGCGGGGCCGCAAGCATTTGCTTCTGGGAACCTCTGCGCCGGACAACCCGCCCTTCGACGTGGCCAGCAACAGCGAATATCAGGGCATTACCGCCGAGTATGCTTCCCTGATCGGACGCGCTCTGGGCGTATCGGTGCAGGTGCTGCGCTTTACCAGCCGCCAGGAGGCCGTACAGGCCTTGAAGTCCGGGCGAATCGACATGCTCGGCAGCGCCAATGGCTATGAGGCCGCAGTCGCCGACATCGCGCTGTCACGCCCCTACGCAGTCGACCAACCCGTGCTGGTGACCCGAGAAGACGACACGCGCCCGCTGGACACGGGGCTGGCGGGCCTGCGGCTGAGCATGCTTTACCACTATCTACCTTTGAAGGAAGTGCGCGCACTCTACCCACAGGCCAGGCTGCAGACGTTCGCCTCCACCACCGAAGCGCTCAACGCCGTAGCGTTCGGTCAAGCTGACGTGTTTCTCGGCGACACCATCTCGACCCACTTCCAGCTCAACCGCGGCCATCTGCCGAGTCTGCGCATGGCGAATTTCGGCAAGCATGAAGCCACCGGCTTCAGCTTCGCCCTGCGGCGCGAAGACAACGTGCTGATGAGTCTGATCAACGTCACCCTGGACACCCAACCTGCTAGCGTAACCAGTTCGATTTTCAAGCGCTGGAGCGCAGGCAGCGACCTGCTGCTGACCGACCGACGACTGCAACTGACCCCGCGTGAAGAACACTGGCTGGCAGAGCACCCCAGCATGAGAGTCGTGGTGACCGATACCTCTGCGCCACTGTCGTTCTTCGACAGCAACGGTCATTTTCGCGGTATCACCGCCGATCTACTTGAGCTGATTCGTCTGCGCACGGGGCTGAAGTTCAAGATCCAGCGCGCCAGCGGCATTGGTGAAATGATCGAACAGGTCCAGGCAGGCAACGCCGACCTGATCGCCGCCATCACCCTCGGCGGCGCCGACGGCACGGGGCTCAAGCCCAGCCGCGCTTACTTGGAAAGTCCGTACGTCATCGTCACTCGCAGCGGTAGGCCCTTCGCCTCGCTCGAGCAGTTGAAGGGCCGCCGTGTGGCAGTGACTCGCCATACCCCGGCGGCTGCCATTCTGGCCGCGCGTCACGCGCAGATACGCCGCATCGAAACCGAGAGTACCTTCTACTCACTGGCCCTGCTGAGCAGCGGGGCGGTGGATGCGACCATTACCACCCTGCTCGATGCCAACCATGCCATTGCCGCCAACAGCAATCTGGTGATCCGTGCCAGCTTCGGTAGCGAACCGGCTTCATTTTCCATGGCCAGCGCCAAGGAGCAGGCCGTTCTGGCCTCTATTCTGGACAAGGCGCTGCTGAGCATCACTCCGGAAGAGCTCGGCGTCATCAACAGCCGCTGGCGCGGCTACGCCCTGCACGACGGCGGCCAGTGGCGCGAGTATCAACGACTGGTGATCCAAGTGGTGCTCGGCATCGGCATCCTGCTACTCATGGCACTGGCATGGAATGCCTACCTGAGACACCAGATCGGACAACGCCGCCAGGCCGAACGGGCCTTGAACGATCAGCTCGAATTCATGCGCGCACTACTCAACGGCACGCCCCACCCGATGTATGTACGCGACCGCGAAGGACGTCTGCAAAGCTGCAACGACAGCTACCTGGAAGCGGTGGATGCCAGCGCCGAAGAGGTCATGGGCAAGCGCCTGCAGGAAAGCCTGTTCAGCAACTGCGACTACACCCGACAGATTCACGCCGATTACCTGCAGGTGATGGCGGCAGGCACGCCGCTGATCATCGACCGTCCCCTGCGCCTGAAGGATCGCGAGCTGACCATCTATCACTGGATCCTGCCCTATCGCGACTCGCTCGGTGAGGTCCAAGGCATCATTGGCGGCTGGATCGACATCAGCGAGCGCCGCGAACTGATCCAGGACCTGCGCCTGGCCAAGCAGCAGGCCGACGATGCCAACCGAGCCAAGAGCACGTTCCTGGCCACCATCAGCCACGAAATACGCACGCCGATGAACGCTGTGATTGGCATGTTGGAACTGGCGGTCAAACGCGCCGATCATGGCCAACTGGACAAATCCTCGATCGAAGTCGCCTACCACTCAGCCAAGGATCTGCTTGGTTTGATCGGCGACATCCTCGATATCGTCCGTATAGAGTCCGGCCATGTGTCCCTCGCGCCGGAACCCGTGGAGCTGGCAGCGCTGATCGAGTCGGTCAGGCGCGTGTTCGAAGGACAGGCGCGGGAAAAAGGTTTGATGCTGGAAGTGTGCATCGAACCGTCCGCTCGCTGCCACGCCTTGCTCGACCCGCTGCGTTTCAAGCAGATCCTGTCCAATCTGGTGAGCAACGCCATCAAATTCACCCATGAAGGCCATGTACGGATCAAAGCCTCGGTGCAAAGTGGTGAACGCCCCCGGCTCGAACTCGAGGTGCGCGACAGTGGCATCGGCATCCATGACGATGACCTACGACGGCTGTTCAACCCCTTCGTCCAGATCAACCCGCAAAGCGAAAACGCCCGTACCGGTACTGGCCTGGGCCTGGCGATCTGCCGAACGCTGTGCGACATGATGGGAGGGCATCTGGCGATCAAGAGCTTGCAGGGCGTCGGCACACAGGTACGACTGATGATGCCCTTGCAGTGTATCGAGCCGTTTCCGGTCAGCATCGAGCAGGAGCCGCGCCTCTATAACCCGAACCTGGACCTACGCGTGCTGGTGATCGACGACCACCCCGCCAACCTGCTGCTCATGGCCCAACAGTTGGCCTTCCTGGGACTTCAACCTGAAAGCGCCCGCGACGGCCGGGAAGGTCTGGAGAAGTGGCGCACGGGTCACTTCGACGTGCTGATACTCGACTGCAACATGCCACGCATGAATGGCTACCAACTGGCCGAGGCCGTTCGCAGCGAAGAACACCGCCAGGGCCTGTCGCCCTGCACCATCCTGGGCTACACCGCCAATGCCCAGCCTGAGGTGCGCCAGCGTTGTCTGGATGCTGGCATGGATGACTGCCTACTCAAGCCTATCAGCCTGCATACACTGAGCAGGCATCTTTGCACCGTGCAGCCCATGCGCGAACGTCCTGCCCGGACGCCATTCGACCTGATCGGACTCGACAAGCTGATTGGCCATCGCAGCGAAGATCGCGTGCGAATGCTCACCACCCTGCAGATGAGCCTGGCAGACGACCTGACACTGCTGATGTCCCTGGATGCGGAACACGAACAGCAGGCCATCATCGATCAGGCGCACAAGATACTGGGCGTCGCACGCATGCTGGACGCGAGGGCGTTGATGAACAGTTGCGAGGCGCTGGAGGAGAAAGGCGTGTCGCTGTCCCAGCTGAAACTGCGTCGCCAGGCGTTGGCGCGCCACCTGCGACGGGTGCAGAGAGCCCTGTCCGGCCAGCGTGAGCGGCCGATCAGGACTCCTTGAAGGGACGCGGGATCAGGACGCCGAGTTGATCGGCTTGTCAGGATACCAAGCGTCCAGCAGCGGGCTGACTTCGATTTTGGTCAGTTCGCTGCGACCTTTGAGCCAGGATTCGACGGTGGCGCGCTGCTCTTCGCTGACCGAGCCACGCTTGGCCAGGCAGACCAGACCGAAATCATCGCCGCCGACATAGTCCAGACCATTGGCATCCATGGCCTCTGCCAGGAAGGCGTCGAGGAAAGCGTCGATGGCTTCGTCGGACAGGTCTTCCTTGAAATCCAGGTTCAGTTCGAAACCCAGCTCCTGGAATTCATCCACGCACAGCTTCTTGCGCAGACGACGGGAACGGTTGGTAGCCATTGAAACAATCCTCTTGAGTAATTACGCGCGGCACTTTACCAGTTTCCGTCACGCAAAGGCGCTTTTGTCTTGAACATGCCCACAAACTGTACGCTTGGGGCATAATGCCGTCTTGATTTCGTCAAGGGGCCATCATCTTTTACAGCCCCGTTTTCTTTTCCCTCGTCCGCAGGGTCACCTATGATCAAGACGCTTCGCCCACTGTTTCTGGCCGGCCTGCTGCTCCCCATCGCCCTTCCCGTCTCGGCCGCCGCTGTCAACACCACCCTGCCGCCCAAGGTGCAGCAGGCCCTCAAGGCCAACAAGCTGCAGGACAACGCCTTGTCGCTGGTGATGCTCCCCCTCGACGGCCCCGGTAACCCGACCATCTTCAATGCCGACGTTTCGGTGAATCCGGCCTCGACCATGAAGCTGGTGACCACCTACGCAGCCCTGGAATTGCTCGGCCCCACCTTCCAGTGGAAGACCGAGTTCTATACCGATGGCACGTTGAGCAACGGCGTGCTCAACGGCAACCTGTACCTGAAAGGTGGCGGCGATCCCAAGCTGAACATGGAAAAACTCTGGCTGCTGATGCGCGACCTGCGTGCCAATGGCGTGCGCACCGTCACCGGCGACCTGGTACTCGACCGCAGCCACTTCGTCCAGCCCAACCTGCCACATTTCGACGATGACGGCGGCGATGTGAACAAGCCGTTCCTGGTCAAACCCGACTCGCTGCTGGTCAACCTCAAGGCCCTGCGCTTCGTGGCACGCAACGACGGTGGCAAGGTCGTGGTGTCGGTCGAGCCACCGATCGCCAGCATCCGCATCGACAATCAGGTCAAGCCGGTGGCGTCCAAGCAGTGCACCGGCGATGTGCGCTACAACCCCGTGGTGCAGCCAGACGGCGTCAGTGTCACGGTCAGCGGCCAACTCGGCGACGGCTGCAACTCGCAGACTTACCTCGCCCTGCTCGACCACCCCGCCTACGCCGCCGGTGCGGTGCGCGCCATCTGGAACGAGCTGGGCGGCAGCATCCAGGGCCGCGATCGCATAGAAAATGTCCCCAAGAGTGCTCGTCTGCTGGCCAGAGCCTTCTCGCCAGACTTGGTCGAAGTGATCCGTGACATCAACAAGTACAGCAACAACACCATGGCCCAGCAGTTGTTCCTCAGCCTCGGCGCACAGTTCCGCACCGATGCCGACGGTGACGACGCCCGCGCCGCGCAGCGCGTGGTGCGCCAATGGCTGGCCAAGAAAGGCATCACGGCGCCGCATTTGGTGATGGAAAATGGCTCCGGCTTGTCGCGCGCCGAGCGGGTCAGCACCCGCGAGATGGCGGCGATGCTGCAAGCAGCCTGGAAAAGCCCCTACGCCGCCGAATTCATCAGCTCCATGCCGCTGGTGGGTATGGATGGCACCATGCGTAAACGCCTGAAACGCACCGCCATGACCGGGGAAGGCCACATCAAGACCGGTACGCTGAATACGGTTCGTGCCATCGCCGGTTTCAGCCGCGACAGCAATGGCCATACCTGGGCCGTCTCGGCCATCCTCAACGACCCTAAACCGTGGGGCGCCTCGCAGGTACTGGACCAGGTGCTGCTGGATCTGTACCGCCAGCCCTAGGGAAGGGTCGACGTCAGGCAAGAAACGCAGACGGGGCGGTGCGCCGAACAGGTCGGCACCCCGCCCCGTGGCGCTTCAGCGCAACTGCAGACGCCAGGCCCGGTGGATGCGGTTGTTGCGAGCGAAGTCCGGATCCAGGGTCTGGGTGCTGATTTCCTCCACCGCATAACGCTCCAGCAGGTGCTCGTCGAGCTGGAACTTGCGGAAGTTGTTGGAGAAGTACAGCACACCGCCCGGCGCCAGCCGTGCCATTGCCAGGTCGAGCAGGCGCACATGGTCGCGCTGCACGTCGAACACCCCTTCCATACGCTTGGAGTTGGAGAAAGTCGGTGGGTCGATGAAGATCAGGTCGTAGCTGTCCTGCGCACTTTCCAGCCAGGCCATGACATCGCTCTGCTCCAGACGGTTGCGCTCGGAAAAGCCATTGAGCGAAAGGTTGCGCCGCGCCCAATCCAGATAGGTCTTCGACAAGTCGACGCTGGTGGTGCTGCGCGCGCCGCCCTTGGCCGCATGCACGGTCGCGGTCGCGGTGTAGCAAAACAGGTTGAGGAAGCGCTTGCCGGCTGCCTCACGCTGAATGCGCAGACGAATGGGCCGGTGATCGAGAAACAGGCCTGTATCGAGGTAGTCGGTGAGGTTGACCAGCAACTTCACGCCGCCCTCATTAACCTCCTGGAAGCGCCCCTCCGTCGCCTGGCGCTCGTACTGACGGGTCCCGCCCTGGCGCTCGCGGCGCTTGAGTACGACCCGCTGCGGATCGATGCCCAACGCCTGGGGAATCGCTGCCAACGCGTCGAGCAGACGGCCCTGGGCTTTTTCCGGATCGACCGAACGTGGCGCCGCATATTCCTGCACATGCACCCAGTCTTGATACAGGTCGACCGCCAGCGCGTACTCAGGCATGTCGGCATCGTACAGACGGTAGCAGTCGACTTGTTCGCGCCGGGCCCACTTGCCCAGTTGCCTGAGATTCTTCTGCAGGCGATTGGCGAACATCTGCGCGCCTTCGGACAGACGCGCCGTTTCGGAGCTCAGCGCTGGCGAGGTGCGCGCGGCGTCGCCCGATTGTTCGGCCGGGCGGCGCTCGGAGGTGACGAACTGGTCGGGCTGGACCCTGAACAGCAGCAGCTTGCACGGCAGCGCGCCGTTCCAGAACGCGTATTGCTTGTGGCTGCGAATACCCATGCGCTTGCCCAGCTCAGGCGCGCCGGTGAATACGGCAGCCTCCCAGCCCAGGCAGGCCTGGCGCAGGCGCTCACCCAGATTCTGATAGAGATACAGCAGGCTCGCTTCGTCGCCCAGGCGCTCGCCATACGGCGGGTTACTGATCACCAGGCCTTTCTGGTTCTGATCCGGCCGAGGCTCGAAGCTGGCCACCTCACCCTGATAGATCTTTACCCAGTCGCCCAGACCGGCTCGCTCGACGTTGTTGCGCCCAGGCTGAATAAGCCGCGGATCGGCTTCATAGCCGCGAATCCACAGCGGTGGCTTGCCGAGCCCGGCCTCGGCGCGGGCCTGGGCCTCGTCATGCACTTTGCGCCACAGTGCCGGTACATGGCCCTGCCAGGCGCTGAAACCCCAGCGCTCACGCTTGAGGTTCGGCGCGATGTCGGCGGCGATCATCGCCGCCTCGACCAGGAAGGTACCGACACCGCACATGGGGTCAGCCAGCGCACCACCCTCAGCGGCAATACGTGGCCAGCCGGCGCGGATCAGCACGGCCGCCGCCAGGTTCTCCTTGAGCGGCGCTGCGCCTTGCTGCAAGCGATAGCCACGCTGGTGCAGGCTGTGGCCGGAAAGGTCGATCGAAAGGATGGCCTCGCCGCGATCCAGGCGCAGGTGTACCCGCAGATCCGGGTCGATCTTGTCCACCGACGGACGCTGCCCGTCGCGGTTGCGCAGTTTGTCGACGATGGCGTCCTTGACCTTGAGCGCGCCGAAGTGGGTGTTGTCGATGCCGGAGCCGTGGCCGCTGAACTCGACGGCCAGTGTGCCGTCGGCGGCCAGATGCTCCTGCCAGTCAACGGCATTGACACCATCGTACAGGTCGTCAGCGTTCTTCATGGCGAAGCGCTTGACCACCAAGAGCACCCGGTTGGCCAGGCGCGACCAAAGACAGAGACGATAAGCAGTTTCCATATCGGCCGCGCCCCGGATCGCCGAGGTGTGCTCCCGCACCTCGGCCAGGCCCAGCCCGCGGGCTTCTTCGGCTAGCAGGCCTTCCAGGCCTTTGGGACAGGTGAGATAGAGTTCGATTGAGTCCGACATGTGCAGTGCAGTGCCTCTGGCTGTGTGCTGGCAAGACGACGCATCGTCATTGCCTCTGTTTGCCCGAATACCTTTTCATCAGATATCCAGGTGGCGCCTCGATAACGAGACGCCGGGCCGCCCGTTCGTTCCCATCCGCCAAAACGCGAGAAGAAATTTGATCGTCGGGCAGTATGAAAAATTTCGTATGACTCGGGCCAAGCGTGACCCTTCGTCGCATTGCTGAATATTACGTCAGATCGCTGGCGCCAATGGCCAAATGATTTCAACCCCTGGCAAACCCCAACCAATGCGGGTGTTTTCTGAAACAAGGTTGAGTCGCATTTACTTACTTATCCTTTCATCGGCTGAAAGGTTACGTCCTTATGACAAATCGATCATTCACAGTGTGACTCGCATTGGTTAGAACTGACCTCAGGTCGCCTTGCAACGGGGTGACACTTCCAGCTCGCCACGCCGGCAGCGAGCGCAAACCGGCAGAAAGACTCTGCCCGGCCTCAGAGAGGCCGACGGGACATTACAGTCAACAAGTGAGGGCAACACCCTATGAGAAGACTTAAGCGTGATCCGTTGGAAAGAGCATATTCACGTGGCTACCAGTATGGTGTCACCGGAAAATCCCGCGAACTTTGCCCCTTCAGCCTGCCTTCGGTTCGCCAGGCCTGGATCAACGGCTGGCGTGAGGGTCGCGGCGACAACTGGGACGGCATGACCGGCACTGCTGGTATCCACAGACTCAACGAAAATCACGCCGTTGGCTGAACGAGGTTACTGATTTCGATTCACCATGAACGTCCCACTCGGACGACGGGCTAGTGCCCAAGGGCCCCTTCACGGGGCCCATCTTTCATGGAAAGGCGCTTAGCGGGGCATTGCCGCAATGGCATCGACCGCCTCGCGAATCAGCGCAGGGCCTTTATAGATGAAGCCCGAATAGATCTGCACCAAGCTGGCTCCAGCGGCTATTTTCTGCGCTGCATGACGGCCCTCGGTGATGCCACCCGCAGCAATGATTGGCAACTTGCCGCCCAATTCGCCAGCCAGCACCTTGACGATATGTGTGCTCTTTTCCAGCACGGGTGCACCGGACAACCCTCCGGCCTCCCCCCCGAACGGCAACCCCTCCACCCCTTCCCGGCTGAGCGTGGTGTTGGTGGCAATCACCGCATCCATGCCCGACTCGATCAGCGCAGCGGCCACCAGTGCGGTTTCTTCATCGCTCATGTCTGGTGCAATCTTGATCGCCAACGGCACACGCTTGCCCTGCTCGGCCGCCAGTCGCTCACGACGCTCAGCCAATGCATCGAGCAGTTGCTTGAGTGAGTCGCCGAACTGCAGGGTGCGCAGGCCTGGGGTGTTGGGTGAGCTGACGTTGACGGTGATGTAGCTGGCGTGTGAGTAGACCTTCTCCAGGCAGATCAGGTAGTCGTCCTGGGCGCGCTCGACTGGCGTGTCGAAGTTCTTGCCTATGTTGATACCCAAAACACCCTCATAGCGCGCTGCGCGCACCCGCGATAGCAGATGATCTACCCCCAGGTTGTTGAAACCCATGCGGTTGATGATGGCCGTGGCTTCGGGCAGACGGAACAAACGCGGCTTTGGGTTACCTGGCTGAGGACGCGGGGTTACGGTACCGATTTCGACGAAGCCGAAGCCCAACTGCGCAAAACCATCGATAGCCGTGCCGTTCTTGTCCAGCCCTGCTGCCAACCCCACCGGGTTGGCGAAGTTCAAGCCCATGACGGTCACTGGCAGCGATGCCGGACGCTTGCACAGCACACCGTTGAGGCCAAGACGCCCCCCTGCACCGATCAGGTCCAGAGACAGGTCATGGGAGGATTCCGGGGAGAGCTTGAACAGCAACTGGCGGGCCAGGGTATACATGGGCGGGCAAAACTCGGGGATGAGTGAGTCGGCAATTATAGCTACCGGGTCGCCTGCGCAACAGGCCTTTGCAACGCCGCGCGGATCAAGAATCGCAGGCAAAGAAAAACCCGGCCGAAGCCGGGTTTTTCAGGAAGCGTCAGACCAATTACTTGGCTTGGGCTTCTACTTGAGCTTCAACGCGACGGTTGATAGCGCGACCAGCTTCGGTGGCGTTGTCGGCAACCGGACGGGTCTCACCGTAGCCAACCGAGTCAACACGGTTGGATTCGATGCCGTACTGCTGGGTCAGAACTTGCTTGACAGCATTGGCGCGACGCTCGGACAGCTTCTGGTTGTAAGCGTCTGGACCTACGGAGTCAGTGTGACCTTCAACCACGGTGGTGGTTTGTGGGTACTGCTTCATGAAGTCGGCCAGGTTCTTGATGTCGCCGTAGCTGTTAGGCTTGACGACCGACTTGTCGAAGTCGAACTTCACGTCCAGCTCAACGCGGACGTTTTCAGCGGCAGCCGGGCAGCCGTCGGCGTCAACGGTGACGTTGGCCGGGGTGTCTGGGCACTTGTCGACGTTGTCGCAGACGCCGTCGTTGTCGCTGTCGGTGCAGACTTCAGCAACCGGAGCAGGTGCAGGCGCTGCGGTCTGCTTCGGGCTACCGCCGAAGTTCAGGCCAACACCAACGCTTGGTGCCCACTCGGTGTCACCTTTGTCGATGTTGTACTGGGCTTCAACGCCGGCACGGGCGTAGAACATGTCGGTGATGTACCACTTGGCGCCAGCGCCGATGTTGGCGAAGGTGGAGTGGTCACGACCGCCACGGAAGCTCTGGCCGATCGACTGGTGGGAGAAACCAGCCGATACGTACGGACGGATGGCGTCGTACGGGTTGTTGAAGTGGTAAACGGCGTCAAGAGCGGTGTTCGAGCCCTTGATGTTCTTGCCGTCGTCGCCACGAGCGTTGTGAACTTCGTCGTAGCCCAGACGCAGTTCAACGTCGTCGGTCAGGAAGTAACCGATCGAACCGCCGAACAGGTTGCCGTCGTTTTTGTAGTCGCGCTGGCTGTCGAAGAACTCCTTCTTATAGAAGATCTCGGTTTCGACGGCGCCTTGGCCTTGTGCCATAGCGCCAATCGAGGTGGCGGCTACGAGCGAACCAATGGCCAAGCCCAAGGTGTTTTTCAATTTCATCCGTTAAATCCCCATCTAGTGATAGTTAAGCCGTCCCACCAATAGCCGCGGGACAACTCGACGGCAAGTCTAGCAGACCTTGCCGATTCGTTTGAGCCATTTGCGTAGGACTAAGTTTCAGTTGAGTCAGCAAATTTCTCACGAAGCTTGTCGAGCGCACGCTTATAGCGCATTTTCGTGGCGCTCAGGCCCATGTGCATGATGTCTGCGATCTCCTGGAACTCCAGCTCAGCCACGAAGCGCAGCACCAGAATCTCCCGATCGATCGGGTTCACATGCACCAGCCACTTATCCAAACCACCCTTTTCTTCCGCTTTCGGTGCCTTGTCCTCGGACGCCTCTTCAATGGGGTCCAGGCTCAAGGCATCCATCAATCGGCGCTTGCGTCGCTCCTTGCGGTACTGGGTGATGCATTCGTTGTACGTGATGCTGTACAACCAAGTCTTGAACTTGGACTTGCCCTCGAAATTCTTCAGGCCGTACAGCACCTTCAGCATGACCTCCTGACAGACATCGTCGGCATCGCGGTCGTTCCCCAGATAACGCGAACAGACGTTGAACAGGGTCCGCTGGTAGCGCCGCATGAGTTCCTCATAGGCGCGGGTAACGTGAAACAATTCTTCATGCGAACGCGCTACCAGTTCCTCGTCGGTGAGGTCGCGGGGGTCGTAACGCATGGGCGGCGTGTGCACTGTATTCAAAACGGATCTGGCCGACAGTCAGGTCAATGTCGCCGCAAGGCCCGGAGGCGGATTTCAGCGGCGGCATACATTAACAGCTTTTGTGCCGTTAGCGGCTACTGACGCGCTGCTCGAGCAGTTCTCGGTTCGACAGCGACACCCATTCACCCTCATCGGTCATCAGTGTGGTCTTGACTGTTCCAATGGCCTCGATGTGGCCTTCGACCTCGCCAACACGCACGTGCTGGCCCACTTGGTAGAGTTCGCGTACATAAATGCCGGCCAGAATCTGCCCGGCGATTTCGCGGCTACCCAGGCCCATTGCCAGTGCAACGGCCAGACCAACGGTAATCAAGCCGATCACGATCACGTGGTTGAGCAGATCGGTCTTGACCTCCAACTGGCTGATAGCCACGGAAATCGAGATGATGATGACCAGTCCCTGGGCAATGCGTCCGACGCCCGCCGCATACTCCAGCCCGATGCCTTCGGCCGCGCCGCGGACCAGGCCATTGACCAGTTGCGCCAGCAGCACCCCGGCCAGTAGCACTAGCGCCGCGCCGAAGACCTTCGGCAGGTAGAGGGCGAGCATGTCGAGGGTGGCCGACACCCGCTCGAGGCCGAGCGATTCGGCGGCCGACACCAGGAAAATCAGCAGGATGAACCAATAGACGATCTTGCCGATGAGGGTCGAGATCGGCACCTGAATGCCGACTCGGCTGAGCATCTTGGTCAGGCCAGTGCCGCTCATCAGGCGGTCCAGACCGAACTTGGCGAGCAGTTTGGACAGCAAGGTGTCGAGCAGCTTGGCTACCACGAAGCCCAGCAGCACCACCACCAGCGCACCGAACAAGTTGGGGATGAAGTTCGCCACCTTGGTCCATAGTGCAGTCATGGCGGTAACCAGGCTCTGGGTCCAGAGATCGAGTTCCATATTCATTCGGCCTTATCAGCTTGCGGTCTGCCAGCGGCAGAGGTACGGCGCACCGGCGCCACATGCGCCGAGCCATTGTTGACAGCGATCAGCAGCGCCTGGCTCCAACGGCCCAGCAAGCTGAACAGATCGCCCGCGCCCACCTGGCGGTTGGCGGTCTTGAGCACCCGACCCAGGCAGGCATCGTCGTCGCGATCCTGGCCGGACGGCGACGCCTTGAGCAGGTCGCGCAGGGATTCTTCAAACGGATCGTGCATGGGCACCTCGCGTGATGTCAGTCAAAGACGAGGGCTCTGCTGCGCAGGTCACACCGAAAGGTGGCACGACTGTTTCAAAATAAGAGAGCAGTAGCATGGATCGCCTCACACCCAGCGCAAGCGCCTGAACAACCACCACTGCCCCACGGCCAGCGCCAGCACCACCAGGCAGGCCACCAGGAATCCATAGGGGTTGCTTGCCCCCGGGATGCCGCCGACGTTGATACCGAGCAGGCCGGTGATAAAGCTCATGGGCAGGAAGATGCAGGTGATGATGCCGAAGCGGTACATGGTCCGGTTCATCAGTTCGCTGCGCCGCCGGTCCTCGCCCTCGAGCACCAGCGCCGCGCGCTCGCGGGCCAGTTCCAGTTCCTCCAGGTACCGAATCAGGCTGTTGTTGAGCTCGTTCCAATAGTCGGAATCGACTTCGGCGAACCAACTCCACTTATGCCGCGACAGCTGGGCATAGATGTCTCGCTGGGGCGCGAGAAAACGCCGCAGGCCAGCGGCACGGCGGCGGATCTGCTGGAGACTGCCTTGGGCTGGGCTATACCGCTCGTCGGATTCCACCTTCTCTTCTTCGAGATCGACTGCTTCCGACAAGTCGCTGACCAGCGCCTGGACCTTTTCCGTCAGCAACTCGCCCATCAGCAGCAGCAGCTCCGACGCCGACTTCGGGCCCCGGCCCTCGCCCAGTTGCTGCAGGATCTCGTCGCTGGCCCGTAGCGGCCGCAGGCGCAGCGAAATGATGCGCCGGGCTTCGGCAAAGATACGCACCGACACCATGTCTTCCGGCTCGGCCCCCGGATTGAGATTGACCCCGCGCAGAAACAGCAACATCTGCTCATTGGCCAGCGGCAACAGGCGCGGACGGGTGTTTTCCTCCAGCAGCAGCTCGCAGGCAAACTCGCTCAGACCGCTGTCGTGCAGCAGCCAGGTGCGGGTCTGCGGGTGACTGCGATCCCAGTGCAACCAAAGGCTTTCATGGTCCTGCAACTGCAGGCTGTTCAACTCGGTACGGGCGATCGCACGGGCGCCACCCTTGCCGTCGAGCACCAGGGCATGCACCAGGCCCCACTGCGCATTGTCTTCCTCGAACATCGATGCTCCATCAGCGCCCGCGGCGCGTCACTGCGGTTGGCTCAGCGGGCTGGGCGAGACGATCACGCCATTATTGTCGGCGTAGACGTATTCGCCGGGACGGAAGGTGACACCGGCGAAGGTGACCGGGACGTTCAGGTCGCCGAGACCGCGCTTGTCGGTCTTCATCGGATGACTGGCCAGGGCCTGCACGCCGACGTTGGTCTGCGCCAAAACATCGACGTCACGCACGCATCCGTAGATCACCAGCCCTTCCCAACCGTGCTTGGCGGCTTTTTCGGCGAGCATGTCGCCGAGCAAGGCGCGGCGCAGCGAACCACCGCCGTCGACCACCAGCACTTTGCCGGTGCCGTCGAGCTCGACCTGCTCGCGGACCAGGGAATTGTCCTCGAAGCACTTGATGGTGACGATCTGCCCACCGAACGAGTCGCGGCCACCGAAGTTGCTGAACATCGGCTCGAGCACTTGGACCCGGTCTGCATAGGCATCGCACAGGTCGGGGGTTACGTAATGCTGCATGGGAAACTCCTGTCAGTCACAACGAAGGCGGGTGTCGGGCAAGGCTACACCCTCCGAGGCCGTGCAGTCATCCGGGACTGGGTAGTCAGTCGCCGCGGCGTGTGGCGTGCTCTGCGCCTGCGCCAGCCAGCGCTCGACCTGCGGCCACACCTGATCCTGAGCGGCTTTGCTCACCAGCATGTCCACATGCCCGAACGCCTCGAAGCCATCCTCGCGCCCCAGACGCAGAAATCGCTTGCGCGCATCGCCCCACTGTTCGAACAGCGCGCGGCAGGCCCACAGCGGATCCTGGGTATCGGCCACCGCTGCCACGGCCAATAGCGGTACTCGCACCTCGGCCAGCCCTGCCCACCAGTCACGGTCCTTGACCCCGAAGCGGCCGAACAACCCCTGCCAGCGCAACCACTCCAAGGCCAGGCCGATCGGCTCGTCCTCCGGGCCACGCTTGAGCCTGGGCCCGGACAGCTGGGCAAAGCGCTTGAGAAGCAGGCGTGCGCCCCACACCACCGGCGGCAACTTCAGAGGCCAGTAGCGGCGAGTGACCTGGGTCCCGAACAGCGCCACGCTGGCGACGCTATTCGGGTCCAGGTAGCCACCGCCCAGGGCGGCAACCAGCGTGGTGCCGCCCAGGGAATGCCCGACCCAGTGCGGCGCCTGCCCCGTCATCTCCTGTACGAACGTGCCGATCACCGGCAGATCGAAACGCGCGTAGTCGGCCACGCAGTTGGCGCGCCATTGACGATTGCGCGGCGACAGGCCATGGCCGCGCATCTCCGGAATCCATACGTCGAAGCCCGCACGCGCCAGGAACGCCCCCAGGCCAATGCCTTTTGGGGAATACCAGAAACGGCGGTTGGAAAAGCTGCCATGCAGGAGGATCACCGGCACCGCTCGCTCAGCGGGCTGATCGGCCAGACCCAGACGGGTCACGGCCAGCTCCACGCTGGGGTCCGGGCTGTTGCCGGCTTTTATTCGGTAGACGTCTTCGCTGAGGTCGCCACGGCGCTCGGCACTGAGCAGGGCCACGGGAAAAAGAGTACTGCTGCTTTGCATGAATTCACGGCAATGAGAAAGGAATACGGAATGGGCGGGCGCTGGCCACGCTGAACGTCGGCTCCAGCGTATTCGCGGGTAAATCGCTGCGGCGAACGGCCGCTCTCACTCGAAGAAGCGGCGGCTCGCCGCAGCGATTTACCCGCGAAGAAAACACGAACGCGGGACGCATCGACGTGCGCCCCGCATTGAACGCATCAGGCGGCGCCCTGGCCCTCGGCCAGGAAGAACCAGGTTTCGAGCACCGAGTCCGGGTTCAGCGACACGCTTTCGATGCCTTGCTGCATCAGCCACTTGGCCAGATCCGGGTGGTCCGAAGGGCCCTGGCCGCAGATGCCGATGTACTTGCCGGCCTTGTTGCAGGCGGCAATGGCATTGGCCAGCAGCTTCTTGACCGCCGGATTACGCTCGTCGAACAGGTGAGCGATGATGCCGGAGTCGCGGTCCAGGCCCAAGGTGAGCTGGGTCAGGTCGTTGGAGCCGATCGAGAAGCCGTCGAAGTATTCGAGGAACTCCTCGGCGAGAATAGCGTTGGACGGCAGCTCGCACATCATGATCACGCGCAGGCCATTGTCGCCACGGGCCAGGCCATTCTCGGCCAGCAGGTCGACCACTTGGCTGGCTTCGCCCAAGGTACGCACGAACGGCACCATGATCTCGACGTTGGTCAGGCCCATCTCGTTGCGCACGCGTTTGAGCGCACGGCACTCGAGCTCGAAGCAGTCACGGAACGACTCGCTGATATAGCGCGACGCCCCGCGGAAGCCCAGCATCGGGTTCTCTTCTTCCGGCTCGTACAGCTTGCCGCCGATCAGGTTGGCGTATTCGTTGGACTTGAAGTCCGACAGACGCACGATGACCTTTTTCGGCGAGAAGGCTGCCGCCAGGGTGCTGATGCCTTCGACCAGCTTCTCGACATAGAACTCGACCGGGTCGTTGTAGCCGGCGATGCGCTTGTCGACGCTGTCCTTGAGCTCCGGCGGCAAGCCGGCATAGTTCAGCAGCGCCTTGGGGTGCACGCCGATCATGCGGTTGATGATGAACTCCAGGCGCGCCAGGCCGACACCGGCGTTGGGCAACTGGGCGAAGTCGAAGGCACGGTCAGGGTTGCCGACGTTCATCATGATCTTGAACGGCAGTTCCGGCATGGCGTCCACAGAGTTCTGCTTGACGTCGAAGCCCAGTTCGCCTTCGAAAATGAAGCCGGTGTCGCCCTCGGCGCAGGACACGGTCACGCCCTGACCGTCCTTGAGCAGTTGCGTCGCATTGCCGCAACCGACCACGGCCGGAATGCCCAGCTCACGGGCGATGATCGCGGCGTGGCAGGTACGACCGCCACGGTTGGTGACGATGGCGCTGGCGCGCTTCATCACCGGCTCCCAATCCGGGTCGGTCATGTCCGAAACCAGCACGTCACCGGGCTGAACCTTGTCCATCTCCGACACATCACGGATCACGCGCACCTTGCCGGCGCCGATGCGCTGGCCGATGGCGCGGCCTTCGACCAATACCGTGCCCTTTTCCTTGAGCAGGTAGCGTTCCATGACATTGGCGCTGGCGCGGCTCTTCACCGTTTCCGGGCGGGCCTGGACGATGTACAGCTTGCCGTCGTCACCGTCCTTGGCCCACTCGATGTCCATCGGGCGCTGGTAGTGCTGCTCGATGATCATGGCCTGCTTGGCCAGCTCGTTGACTTCGTCGTCGCTCAGGCAGAAGCGCGCACGCTCGGCGCGATCGACCTCGACCGTCTTGACCGAGCGACCGGCCTTGGCTTCGTCGCCATAGACCATCTTGATCGCCTTGCTGCCCAGGTTGCGGCGCAGAATGGCCGGGCGGCCAGCCTGCAAGGTGTTCTTGTGCACGTAGAATTCGTCAGGGTTGACCGCGCCCTGCACCACGGTTTCGCCCAGGCCATAGGCGCCGGTGATGAACACCACGTCGCGGAAGCCCGATTCGGTGTCCAGGGTGAACATCACGCCAGCGGTGCCGGTTTCCGAACGCACCATGCGCTGCACGCCGGCCGACAGGGCCACCAGCTTGTGGTCGAAGCCCTGGTGTACGCGATAGGCGATGGCGCGATCGTTGAACAGCGAGGCGAACACTTCCTTGGCCGCGCGGATCACGTTGTCGACACCACGAATGTTGAGGAAGGTTTCCTGCTGACCGGCGAAGGAGGCGTCCGGGAGGTCTTCGGCGGTGGCCGAGGACCGCACGGCGACAGCCATGTTGTCGTTGCCGGCAGCCATTTCGGCGAAGGCCGTACGAATTTCGGCATCCAGGCGCGCCGGGAACTGCGCGTCCATCACCCACTGACGGATCTGCGCACCGGTCTTGGCCAGGGCGTTGACGTCGTCCACGTCCAAGGCATCGAGCGCGGCATGGATGCGCTCGTTCAGGCCACTTTGCTCGAGAAAATCACGGTACGCCTGAGCCGTAGTGGCAAAGCCGCCCGGCACCGAAACGCCGGCACCTGCAAGATTACTGATCATCTCGCCCAGGGATGCGTTCTTGCCCCCCACATGCTCCACATCATGGACGCCGAGCTTATCGAGGGAAACTACGTACTCTACCAAGGTGATCTCTCCACTGACTGTGTTGGAAAAGCTCAAGGGCGCCCGCCTGTCGGTGTTGCGGCTGGGCCGGGACGCTTGTGGCCTGGACCTGGAAAATAAGTGAGAATGCCGAACGTCCGCGTTCGGCAAACCGAACCTATCATATCCAGAAACATTCGGCAGCTTAAGGCCCTTGGCGCAAATGAAACGATCCGCGTTCTTCATCTCCGACGGTACCGGCATCACGGCCGAAACACTGGGCCAAAGTCTGCTGGCGCAGTTCGATACCATCCCCTTCGCCAAATTCACCCGTCCCTACATCGATACGCTCGACAAGGCCCACGCCATGGTCCAGCAGATCAATGCAGCGGCCGAGCGCGACGGCGTCCGTCCGATCATCTTCGACACCATCGTCAATCAGGACATCCGCGAAGTCATGGCCACCTCCAATGGCTTCATGATCGACATCTTCTCCACCTTCCTGTCGCCGCTGGAACAGGAGTTGACCGCCCACTCGTCTTATTCGGTGGGCAAGTCGCATTCCATTGGCGGCAACTCCAACTACATGGAGCGGATCGAGGCGGTGAACTTCGCCCTGGACAACGACGACGGCGCGCGCACCCATTATTACGACAAAGCCGACCTGATATTGGTGGGCGTGTCGCGATGTGGCAAAACGCCGACGTGTTTGTACATGGCCATGCAGTTCGGCATTCGCGCCGCCAACTACCCGTTGACCGAAGACGACATGGAACGCCTGCAACTGCCGCCGGTGCTGAAAAAGCACCATAACAAGCTGTTCGGCCTGACCATCGACGCCGACCGCCTCACCGCCATCCGCCACGAGCGCAAACCCAACAGCCGTTATTCGAGCTTTGCCCAGTGCGAGTTCGAGGTGCGCGAAGTGGAGAACCTGTTCCGCCGCGAGAACATCCCCCACATCAATTCCACGCATTTCTCGGTGGAAGAGATTTCGGCGAAGATTCTGGTGGAGAAAGGGGTGGAAAGACGGTTCAAGTAACACCGTAGCGGCCCACCACCAGGCCGTCGAAGACAGACAAAAAAGCCCCGGCATCGCTGCCGGGGCTTTTCATTTCAGCGCAAGACTCAGGACGGAATCACCACCGCCTGCCCGCTCAGCGCCAGGTCGACCAGCTCGCGGTTGGCCACCGCGTACATCGCATAGTCGGTGCCGCTGGCATTGCGCAGGTCGTCGAGCATGGCGCGCCAGCGCTCGACCATCACCCGGTGCTGCTCGGCCCACAGGGCCACGCGGGCATCCATGTCGTCCGGGGCATCGGCCATCTGCAGCACGGAAATGGTGATCGCGCGCTGCTGCAGGTCGATGTCGTCGCGGAACGCCTCGCGGGCCAGGGCCTGCCAGTTGTTCTCCACCGGCAGGTTGCTGATCTCCTGCAAGTACCAGGTCAGGTCCAGCGCGCTGCCCACGGCGAAGAACGCCTTGGCCACCTGGGCCGGATCGTGGCCGGTGACGTCCGAGGCCTCGATGATCGGCAGCAGGGTGTACAGGTGCGTGGTGCCGGCCACCATGCGCGCCAGCAACTCCGGCACGCCCGCTTCGACGAAGCTCTGGTAGCGCGTCTGCCAGCGCTCGCGGGTCGGACCTTCCAGCAGTTCGTCGAGCTTGAGTCCCAACTGCGCGATCTTCGGCCCGAAGTGCGCCGTGTCGCGGCCAGCGTCTTGTTCGTTGCGGCGGCTGCGCAGGAACCAGCGGGTGGCGCGACGGCCCAGACGCATCAGCTCATCCATCAGGGTCAGCTGGATGTCGGCCGGGACCTGGTAATCCAGTGCCTCGATCTGACGGAACCAGTGCGGCAGGTGGAAGATGTCGCGCACGATCACGTAGGCACCGGCGACATTGGCCGGGCTCATGCCAGTGGACTCTTTCAGGCGCTGCACGAAGGTGATGCCCATGTTGTTGACCAGGTCGTTGGCGATCTGGTTGCTGACGATCTCGCGCTTGAGGCGGTGACGGCGCATGGCCTCGGCGAATTTGCTGACCAGCGACGGCGGGAACGCGGTTTCCATGTCGCGGGTCAGGTACTCGTCGTCCGGTACCTCGGACTTGAGCAGTTGCTCCTTGAGGTCGATCTTGCTGTAGGAGATCAGCACCGACAGCTCGGCACGGGTCAGGCCGTGGCCGGCGGCCAGACGCTCGGCCAGCTGGTCTTCGCTGGGCAGGAACTCGATGGCGCGATCGAGCTTGCCACGCGATTCCAGATCGGCCATCAGGCGTTTGTACTCGGCGATCCGCTCGCGGGCGCGACGGGCGGCGAGCGACAGCGCCTGGGTCTGCTTGTAGTTGTTGCCCAGCACCAGGGCCGAGACTTCCTCGGTCATGCTGCCCAGCAGCTGGTTGCGCTGCTTCTCGGTCATGTCGCCGGCCTGCACCACTTCGTTGAGCAGGATCTTGATGTTGACCTCGTGGTCGGAGCAGTCCACACCACCGGCGTTGTCGATGAAGTCGGTGTTGGTGGCGCCGCCGTGCAGGCCGAATTCGACGCGGCCGAGCTGGGTCATGCCCAGGTTGCCGCCCTCGCCCACCACCTTGCAGCGCAGCTCGTTGCCGTTCACCCGCAGGGCATCGTTGGCCTTGTCGCCGACGTCGGCGTGGCTTTCGCTGCTGGCCTTGACGTAGGTGCCGATACCCCCGCTCCACAGCAGATCGACCGGGGCCTGCAGCAGCGCGTGCAGCAGTTCGGTCGGGGTCAGGCGGTCGGCTTCGATGGCGAAGCGCGCCTTCATCTGTGGGCTGATGGCGATGCTCTTGGCACTACGCGGGAAGATACCGCCGCCTTCGGACATCAGCGTGGTGTCGTAGTCAGTCCAGGCCGAACGCGGCAGTTCGAACAGGCGCTTGCGCTCGACGAAGCTGCTGGCCGGATCCGGATTCGGATCGACGAAGATGTGCAGGTGGTTGAACGCGGCCACCAGTTGCAGCTTGTCCGACATCAGCAGGCCGTTACCGAACACGTCGCCGGCCATGTCGCCGATGCCGACCACGGTGATCGGGTCTTCCTGCACATTGATACCGCGCTCGCGGAAGTGGCGCTGCACGCCGACCCAGGCGCCACGTGCGGTGATGCCCATGCCTTTGTGGTCGTAGCCGGCCGAGCCTCCGGAGGCGAAGGCATCGCCGAGCCAGAAACCATAGTCGTTGGCGATGCCGTTGGCGATGTCGGAGAAGGTCGCGGTGCCTTTGTCCGCCGCCACCACCAGGTAGGGGTCGTCCTCATCGTGACGCACCACGTTGACCGGCGGCACCACGCCGCCGTCCTTGAGGTTGTCAGTGATGTCGAGCAGGCCGCTGATGAAGATGCGGTAGCAGGCGATGCCCTCGGCGGCGATCTCGTCGCGCCCGCCGCCCAAGGGCAGGCGACGCGGCAGGAAGCCGCCCTTGGCGCCGACCGGCACGATCACCGAGTTCTTCACCTGCTGGGCCTTGACCAGGCCGAGCACTTCGGTGCGGTAGTCTTCCTCGCGGTCCGACCAGCGCAGGCCACCGCGGGCGACGTTGCCGAAGCGCAGGTGCACGCCTTCGACCCGAGGCGAGTACACGAATATCTCGAACTTGGGCACGGGCTTGGGCAGCTCGGGGATCAGCCGTGGGTTGAACTTGAAGCTGAAGTAGCCCTTGCTCTGACCGCTGCTGTCGGTCTGGTAGAAGTTGGTGCGCAAGGTGGCCTTGATCAGGTCCAGGTAGCGACGCAGGATGCGGTCTTCGTTGAGCACCTGAACGTCGTCCAGCGCGCTGAGAATCGCCTGTTCCAGACGCTGCTGCTTGTCGTCCAGGTCATCCTGGCCGAGCTTGCGCGCCAGGTAGAAGCGGGTCTTGAACAGCCGGGTGAGCTCGCGGGCGATGTCGGTGTGGTTGTTCAGGGTGCTGGCGATGTAGCCCAGGTCGAAGCCCAGACGGATCTGCTTCATGTAGCGGGCATACGCGCGCAGCAGCGCCACGTCGCGCCACGGCAGGCCAGCGGTGAGCACCAGGCGGTTGAACGCGTCGTTCTCGGCTTCGCCCTGGACAATATGGATGAAGGCGTCCTGCAGGGTGTCGTTGAGCTGCTGCAGGTCCAGGCTCAGCCCTTCGCTGTAGGTGAAGGCGAAGTCGTGAATCCAGAACTCGCGGCCATTGGCATGACGCAGCCGGTACGGGAACTCGCCGAGCACGCGCAGGCCCAGGTTCTCCAGGATCGGCAGCACATCGGACAGCGCCAGCGGCGTGTCGGCATGGTACAGCTTGCAGTGCAACTGACGCTCGCCGATCTGGGTGAGCGGCTGGTAGAAGCTCATGGCCAGGGGCTTGGCCTCGGACAACGCCAGCACATGCTGCATGTCGACCACCGCCGAGTGCGCGGCGAAACGCTCGCGGTAACCGGCCGGGAAGCCTTTGGGGAAATCGGCCAGGATGTTGGTGCCCTGGGCTTCGCCGAAGTTGTCGACCACCAGCGCCGAATAGTCGTCCTGCCACGAGCGGCAGGCCTGGATCACTTCGTTTTCCAGTTGCTGCGGATCGATGTCGATGCGGTTCTTCGGATCGACCCGCAGAATCAGTTGCACCCGCGCCAGCACCGATTCGGAGAAGAAGGTCCAGAACTCGCAGTCCGAGGCCTTCAGGCGCTCCATCAGCACCTGCTGGATCTTCTGGCGCACTTCGGTGGAATAGACCTCACGCGGCACGTAGGCCAGGCAGTAGCAGAAGCGGCCGTAGGGGTCTTTGCGCAGGAACACGCGGATCTTGTTGCGCTCCTGGATCTGCACGATCGACATCGCGGTGCTGAACAGCTCGTCGATCGGGGTCTGGAACAGGTCGTCGCGCGGCAGCACCTCCAGGACCTGGGTCAGTTCCTTGCCCAGGTGCGCCTTGGGGTCGAAGTGCGAGCGACGCTCCACTTCGGCGACCTTTTCGCGAATGTACGGAATGGTATAGACGCTCTCGCCGTACACCGTGGAGGTGTACAAGCCCATGAAGCGGCATTCCTTGAGGACCTTGCCGTCGGCATCGATCTGACGGATCGACACGTAGTCCGGGTAGGCCGGGCGGTGTACGCGGCTCGGCTGCGAGGCCTTGGCGAACGACAGCAGGCGCGGCTCGCGCAGGTAGCTGACGGCGTAGTCCTCGATGCGCAGGTCGTCGCTGCTCAGGCCAGTGCGCAGCACGCGCGGCAGGCCGAGGAACGAGGATTCGTCATACGCCAGGCTGCCGCCGGCGGCGTCGGTCTCGACCACGAATTCCTCATAGCCGAGGAAGGTGAAGTGGTTGTCCAGCAGCCAGGTGAGGAAGCTCTGCACCTCGGCCTTGTCATGCTGCGCCGGCCCGAAGGCGTTCTCGCCCACCAGCGCCAGCAGGTCGCGGACCTTGGCCTTCATCGGCTCGAAGTCGGCCACCACCACGCGCACATCGGCCAATACCAGCTCCAGCTCGCGGGTCAGGCTGGTCAGCTCGGCAGCGTTGGCGCAGCGGTCGATCTCCAGGTACATCAGCGATTCGTGATTGACGCCTTCACCCTGGGTGCCCTTGGGCAGCAGTTCGAGCAGTTCGCCCTTGGCCCCACGCCGGGTGCTGAGCACGGTGGTCTGCAGGGTGTGGATGCTGTAGCCGCGGCGGTTGAGCTCGGTACGCACCGAGTCGACCAGAAATGGCAGGTCGTCATGCAGGACTTCGACCACAGTGTGCGTGGACTGCCAGCCATGGCGCTCGTAGTCCGGGTTGTAGACCCGCACCAGCGGGGTGGCCGAGTCGAAGCGCTCGATGGTGCGCCAGGCAGAAAGGGTGCAGCCGGCCAGGTCGGACAGCCGACGCTGGGTGAGTTCGTCCAGAGAGATGATGCCGAAGAACTGCTCAGCGAACAGCGCCACTTGTGGCAGGGACTGTTCGCTGATGTGCTGCGCCAGGGCCGCTTGCAGTTGATGCTGGAAGTCGGCCTTGCTGGCTGCGGTGAAAAACGCCATCTGTGGTACTCCGCTTGGGCTTTTTTTTGGTGAAGCGTCGTGTACGTGTACGTCCGCCGTTCAGGATCAACCATAGCCAACCCATGGCGACAGAACGATGGAATCAAGGCGTCGGACAGGTCCCGCGCGTCGACGTTCCGGGCTACCCGCCAAGGATGAGCACCTGCAAAGACGACTGCCGGGGCGGTGGCCTTACGGCTGCCCATCGACTGGGCAGCTTAACGACTGAGCGGTCACCGCGGCTTGCAGCGCTGCGACATATTCGGTCAAGCGGCGGTAACTGTGCATTTATGCGCGGTGCCAAGGCTGGCACAATCGCGTTTCACTTCCTTGAACCGAGCCGCCCATGCAACTGAAAACCGCCCTGCTCTTCGCCACCCCGTGCGACGACGAAGAAGACGACATGGCGACCCTGTGCTGCCACAGCGACAAGGGCCAGATGTTCCTGCTCACCCGCTACCCCGACGAAGACACCGTCGACCTGACCCTGGACGACGAGCCTTCGACGCTGGATGGGCTGACCGTGACGTTGAGTGCCGAGCGCCTGCTGATCGAGGTGGCCCCCGGTGATCGCGATGCCCTCAAGGGCGACGCGCAACTGGAAATCCTCCTGACCTCGGCCGGTAGCGACCTGGACGAGGTGGCGCTGACCTTGCGCAACATTCTCGACGGCACCGGCACCTTCGTCTCCGAGCTGTGACGGCCGCGGGCACGATTGACAGATCGCCAGTCCCTAGGCATTGTCTGACAACCTGACCACTAGGCAACCTCACCATGCTTGAGCTCCAGCGCCCCGACACCCTCGTCGACCGAGTGGTCAGCGCCATCCGCGCCGAGATCGACGCCGGCCGACTGGCCGCCGAATCGCGCCTGCCCACCGAACAGCAACTGGCCGAGCAGCTCAACGTCAGCCGCTCCGTGGTGCGCGAGGCGGTGGCGCAGCTCAAGGCCGATGGCGTGCTTATAGCCCGACGCGGACTGGGCTCCTACATTTCCCAGACCCCCGGCGGCACCGTGTTCCGCTTCCCCGGCAGCAGCGGACGCGCGCCTGACCTGGTGCAGATGTTCGAAATGCGCCTGTGGATCGAGACCCAGGCCGCCGCCATCGCTGCGCGCAGGCGTGATGCCGCCGACCTGACGCGCATGGCCGATGCCCTGCAGATCATGCTCGACCCCGGCAGCGACCTGACTCGCGCCGCAGCCGCCGACGTGGCCTTTCACCGCGCCATCGCCGAAGCCAGCAAGAACGATTACTTCGTCGCCTTCCACGATTTCCTCGGCGGCCAACTGGCCAGCGCCCGCCGTACCGCCTGGGAAAACTCCGCCCGCCCAGCGATCGGCGGCTCGGCCGACGCCAGCCGCGAGCACCAGGCGCTGTACCAAGCCATTGCCGACGGCGACCGCCATGCCGCCGCCGGGTGCGCTGAAGCGCACCTGCGCGCCTCGGCCAAACGCCTGAAGATCGACCTGCCCGCACTCGACTGAAGCCCATGACGCTCCGGGGCAGAGGCCCCCGGATTTTTAACGCACCACTTTGTCTGACAACCTGACAATCAGATTCAAAGACATGCACTCAAGGTAATCCGCATGACCCACGACTATTGCATCATCGGCGGCGGCATCGTCGGCCTTGCCACCGCGATGGCCCTGCTGGAACAGCGCCCCGGCGCCTCGCTGTTGCTCCTGGACAAGGAAGACCAACTAGGTCGCCACCAGACCGGCCACAACAGCGGCGTGATCCACGCCGGCATCTACTACGCACCCGGCAGCCTCAAGGCCGAACTATGCAAACGCGGCGCCCAGGCGACCAAGGACTTCTGCCACGAGCACGGCATCGCCTTCGAGGTGTGCGGCAAGCTGCTGGTGGCCTCCAACGACCTGGAGATGCAGCGCATGCAGGCGCTGTATCAGCGCTCGCAGCAGAACGGCCTCAAGGTCGAGCGACTGGACGCGGACGCCCTGCACCATCGCGAGCCGAACATCGTCGGCCAGGGCGCGCTGTTCCTCGATGCCACCGGCATCGTCGACTACAAGGAAGTGTGCAAGGCCATGGCCCGGGTGATCGAGCGCGCCGGCGGCGAGGTGCGCCTGTGTACCACGGTGCGCGCGATCCAGGAGCACACCGACCACGTCACCATCACCAGCGACGCCAACACCTGGCGTGCACGGCAACTGGTGGCCTGCGCCGGCCTGCAATCCGACCGCCTGGCGCGCTTGGCCGGGATCAGCATCGATCACCAGATCATCCCTTTCCGCGGCGAGTACTACCGCCTGCCGCCGAGCAAGAACGGCATCGTCAGCCACCTGATCTACCCCATCCCCGACCCCGACCTGCCCTTTCTCGGCGTGCACCTGACGCGAATGATCGACGGCAGCGTGACCGTCGGCCCGAATGCCGTGCTCGGCCTGGGCCGCGAAAACTACCGCAAAGGTTCGGTGAACTGGCGCGACGTAGCCGAGTACGCCCGCTTTCCCGGGTTCTGGAAAACCCTCTGGAACAACCTGGGTTCCGGCACCACGGAAATGAAGAACTCGCTGTTCAAGCGCGGCTACCTGGAGCAGTGCCGCAAGTACTGCCCGTCGCTGGAAATCGACGACCTGCTGCCGCATGAAGCTGGCATCCGCGCCCAGGCGGTGATGCGTGACGGCACCCTGGTGCATGACTTCCTGTTCGCCGAGACGCCGCGCATGGTGCATGTCTGCAACGCCCCCTCGCCGGCCGCCACCTCGGCCATTCCCATCGGCCAGATGATCGCCCAGCGCATCCTCAAGGCCCGCTGATTTCTGCTGCACCTTCCACTACAAAGACAATAAGGAATAACCCATGTCGGCACATGAAACGGCCCCGTCCGCGACGGAAACCCCCGACCAGCAACGCAAGCGCCTGCGCAAGGTCGCGGCGGCGACCATCTTCGGTTCGATGCTGGAGTGGTATGACTTCTACCTCTACGCGACCATGGCCGCGATCGTTTTCTCGAAGATCTTCTTCGACGCCAGCAACCCGGCGGTGGCCTCCCTGCTGGCCTTCTCCACCTTCGCCATCGGCTTCATCGCCCGCCCGTTCGGCGGCATCCTGTTCGGCTACCTGGGCGACCGCTTCGGCCGCAAGCACGTGCTGGTGATCACCTTCTGCCTGATGGGCGTATGCACCACGCTGATCGGCCTGATCCCCGGCTACGCCACCCTCGGCATCTGGGCGCCGATCCTGCTGGTGGTGATCCGCATCATCCAAGGCCTGGGCGCCGGCGCCGAACTGTCCGGCGCAGCGGTCACCTCCTACGAGCACGCCAGCGAAGGCAAGCGCGGCAGTCAAGGCGCCTGGCCAGCGCTGGGCCTGAACCTGGGCCTGCTGCTGTCGTCGCTGACCGTGTACCTGCTGACCATGAACGGCAACGACTTCCTGCTGGCCGGTGGCTGGCGCATCCCCTTCATCGCCAGCATCGCACTGGTGGCGGTGGGCCTGTGGGTGCGCAAGAGCATCCCGGAAACCCCGGACTTCAAAGCCCTGGACACGGCCGAGGACACCCCCAAGGTCTCGCCACTCAAGTTGCTGCTGCGCAATGACCGCAAAGGCCTGGCCGTGGTGTTCTTCGTGGCGGTCGGCTACAACGCCCTGAGCTACATCTTCAAGACCTTCTCCCTGGCCTACCTGACCCAGTTCAAAGGCGTCGAGGCCCACGTCACCTCCCTGTCGGTGACCATCGCCAGCCTGGTGGCGATCTTCGCCGTGCCCTTCTTCGGCTGGCTGTGCGACCGCTGGAGCAGCAAGACCGTACTGATGCTCGGTGGCCTGCTGTCGGTGCTGTTCGCCTACCCCTTCCTGCGCCTGCTGAGCACCGGCGAGCCGACGCTGATCTATGTGGCGATCGCCCTCGGCACCGGCATCCTGGCGCCCATGATGTTCGCCCCACAGGGCTCGTTCCTGAGCCGACAGTTCCCCACCCAGACCCGTGCGTCGGGCTTCGGCACCGGCCGCGAAATCGGCACGGCGGTGGCAGGCGGCCTGGCACCGCTGGGCGGGCTGGCATTGGTGGCAGGCTCGGCGACGCACTCCACCGATGGCGTCGCGCTCATCCTGGCGGTGGCTGGGGTGTTGGTGGTGGTGTTCGCCCTGCTCGACCAAGGACGCAAGTATTCCAGCGCCAAGAACTGAGGCGGCGGGGATTTGCGACGTTACGCCACACTGGCGCGTTCGACGGGGCTGATCTTTACTGCTCCGGGTCCGGCCCTCGCTGGCCTGTCTGGCGATGTGCCGCGACCGGGCGAACGGACCTTCCGGGCGAGTGTGGTGAGCCCGCCAGTGTCCGGGATGACCGACCGTACCCTCACTATGGATAGAACGCGTGGGTTTACCCACTCAGGAGCTTGCGAATGAAGAACGTACTGTTGGCGGTGTTTCTGCTCTGTGGTTTCTCCCTGACTGCCCAAGCGGCGTGCCCGGTGTTCGGCCCGTCGAAGGACCCTTGCAGCGGGCCGGTGTTTGGGCCTTCGACTTGTCAGTGTCCTTGAGGTAGGAGCGGTGTGGCGGGCTCGGGGGATTGGGCCCGCTATGGGGAACTCCGAACAAGTTGTCATCAGCTCGAAATGGACGGCTCGGGCACGCCGAATAGCCAGATTTTCAGCCGCTGGCTGGTGGATAACCCAAACGCAGCTTTGGTTTCTGCCTCACGGACGCACCTCTCCTGCGGCCGGCAATAATCGCCGGCGCACCATCCACAGATTCGACAGGGCAAACAGCGTGTCAGTTACGCCGTGTTCTTGGCCAAGCCACGGAAGCGGGTTTTCACATAGCCGAATTGGCGCTTGATCACACGGAATGCGTGTTCGACCTTCGCTCGCACCTGCGCTTTGACCTTCTCGATCTTGCGTCTGGCCTTGTAGAGCACGCTGCGTTTGCTCAAGTGCTTGTAGGTACTGCGGCGGGCTGCGACCTGCCAGATCACCGGCCGCCCTTCATGCTCCGGTCGCTTCTCCACGCCGGTATAACCCGCATCGGCACAGATAACATTTTCGTCGCCATGCAATAGGTGAGTGACCTCCGTTACATCGGCCACATTCGCCGCTGTACCGTGGACGTGGTACACCAGGCCCGACTCAGCATCGGCACCGATATGCGCCTTCATGCCGAAGAATTACTGATTACCTTTCTTCGTCTGATGCATTTCAGGATCGCGCTTGCCGTCCTTGTTCTTGGTCGACGTGGGTGCGTGGATGATGGTGGCGTCGACAATGGTGCCTTGGCGCGACGACAGGTCTTTGTCTCGCAGGTGATTGTTGATGGTTTCCAGAATGCCCGCCGCCAACTGATGCTTCTCCAGAAGGTGTCGGAAATTCATGATCGTCGTGTCTTCGGGGATCGGAGCGCTGAGCGTCAGACGAGCAAACTGGCGCATCGAAGTCATCTCGTACAGCGCCTCTTCCATAGCTGGATCACTCAACGAGAACCAGTTCTGCAGTAGGTGAATGCGCAGCATGGTTTCCAATGGATACGGCTTGCGGCCGCCGCCAGCCTTTGGGTAGTGAGGCTCGATCAACGCCACCAACCCACTCCACGGAACCACCTGTTCCATCTCGACCAGGAAACGCTCGCGACGGGTTTGCTTGCGCTTACCGGCGTACTCGAAATCGGAAAAGCTCATCTGACTCATGGGATGGCGGGCTTGTAGAAGGCAGTTGGACGGAAGACTATTTCAGCACAGGTCAGATGGCCTGTGCTGACTTGATCGGAGAATCCCTAAATAAAAGTCGAAAAATCAAAAGTCAGAAAAAAACACTGGCGCGAGGCCGGTGCTGGGTAGGATAGTGTGCTCGGACATGTCAGATCAGCTCGATACGAGATTTTTACAAATCAACATCAGCGTGACAATACCAATTTGACACTACCTCAAAAACATATCGATATCGTCTAGAGCATCCGCAATTTGCCCCGAGATGATATTGTCATCTAGATGTTCACGAAGAACAATCATTACTTTTTCTTTATCAAGCTGGCGGTGAATCCTTGCTATGTGCCCAAGACAAGTTGCTGCAAGCCCTCTAATATCAGGGCTTTCGTCGCTGAGAAATTCTAAGCATTTATTCTGCACCCATCTCCAATCAGAATCATTTAAAGCAACGAAAACAAGTGCCTCACAAATACTCTTAACATCCCTCGAAGCAAAAGCTTTTTCTAAATTTAGCTTGTTATAAGATTTGGAGTCTTGATAGTTCATTATCGCTTCCCACCAGTAAGAATATTACCTTTACGATCAGCCATACCGGCCTGTTGCAGGGCTTTTTGCATGTCTGGATGCAAGTCGCTCCAAGAGCGGACATGGCCGTGACAAGTTGTATCTAACGTCTTGTCAAAAACAAAAAAATCTTTAGAATCGTAGTCAATTCCGACTCAGCGAGAGGAGGGGACGTCGTTTTAACTTGAAGCGAAAAATCTAGCGCTTCTTGACCATTAACCGAAGCACGACTCTTAACTGCATTATCGACTTTCCTGTGGTAGAGAGCAGCTTCATAATCCAAATGGCGCATGACGCCTGCACTTTTACCGGCAGCTCCTGTCGTTTTTGTACCGATTAGCTAGAATAGGAAGAGATCAGAGCCTTTGCGATTCTACCTTCTGCAGTGAAACCGGATGCCAGCTCAGTCAACTCATCCATCGAGATCAAATTTGAGTTTAAGTACTCGTAAAAACTCTCTTGAAGCTCTGATTTTTTCACAGCAACAACGCCAAATTCCTCATATACGCTTTCGAGGGCAACCCATTTGCACCCGCTATCGCATAAAACTATTGGGTAACCAACCGCTCCATCAAAAAAACTTTCAAACCTTTTACTCAACCAACGTACATCTTCCCCTAAATCGTCTCCATCGAGGGAAAAACAAGAGTTATCTAATCGCTCACCGCCTGAAAACTTTATAAACACATCTGACTTAAAGCTGGAAACGCTATTCGATACTAATCCCGAAAAAATCTCAGTAAAGCAGAGCAGTGGCCTCTCAAAAAACCAAAACAGAAACCCACCACCAACAAAAACATTAGCCGGCAAGTCTTTATTAAAAATCATTACACCTGACAGCCTATCAAGAAAAGTATTCAAATCTTTATCTTCAATTTTCAAAACAGTCACGACTACTCTCCTGAGAACCTAATTTTCGCAGTTGGCTTTTTCATCCCTTCTATAGTCAACGACGCGGACGGTTGCCCTGTAGACGTTGAGGATGGATAAAATCGATAGGTCTTCTCTCCATTAGTTAACACAGTAACTGAGCCATCCTGAGAAATAGTCTTTTTATAACCGTTAGACTCAAGGCTTTTTATGGCGCGACCCTGAGTAATGTTCGCCTCTATCTGTCCTGCACTATTCCGCGTAGCTTTCGGCAAAAACTCAATCGATGTTGCTTTTGGACCTGTTAAATAATCAACGGCCTTCTGAACATTTGCAAGCTCCGCACGTTCAGGTACCCCAACTGGCCTCAAGCCAGCCTGCCTTCCAGCCGCCGCTCCGCCTATGAGACCAAAACGGTCAAGCGACGGCGCCCACTCGTTCAGGACCTTGCTGACGTGCGCATAGCTTTCAACAGCGCGGTCTAAAAGGGTAGTTTTGTATGCTTGGCATGTGGCAGTCGAGCATTCTATGGCCATCAATTGCTCTATACCATAAGCAATTTGAAGCTGTTTTCCATGTGCCCTTTGAGGACCATATGTATCTAGCGCTTCGCCTAGATTCTCCAAACTGAACTCGTTGTACTGTACGCGATCCATAAACCCCACCTGCCCAACAGTGGGGTAACGAGTTACCGTGGCATCTCTGGCGAGCAGTTCCACGGTAGCAGCGCTTCGTAGTCTGCTACCGACGAGGCGTGCGGTAGCCGCTCTAGTACGTGGCGCAG
>NZ_JAUTXS020000008.1:0-30144 GCF_030658255.1 Pseudomonas sp. RAC1 | reverse complement strand
CAGCTGATCGAGCTTGCCGTCTCTGTAGACGTCGTCCCAGTCCAGCTTCCCAGCCAGAGCGACCCAGCCGATTTCCTTCCTGGAACGCAGCTCTTTAAGGTGCTTGCGGATGTAGGTGCGGCCTGCCTTATCGTCGTCCAGGGCTATCACCCAGGTAACGAGCTTGCCCGCATTGGCCTCGACAATGTCCCAGGGGAAGTTCACACAGCTGATCGCTGCGATCGTTTTGAAACCAGCCAGGTGCAGCGCAATGGCGTGGAAGATGCCTTCTACGATGTACACACGGTCGTGCTTTTCGATCGTCTGGCCAGGCGGTACCCAACCGGCGTTGGTGTAGCGCATGCCAGCTTTGATACCGGCTTTCTGGTCCTCATTTCCGGCGATGGCACGCGCATCAATGATCCGCTCCCAATACCCGTCACAGAGCGGGAAGCGGACGGTGTCGGCCCATACACCGGATGGCTTCATTTGCCGACGGCCCTGGGTGTACCAGTCCTTCATCTTGCTGATGTCGAAGCCGCGGGCACGGCTCAAGTAGGCATCGGCAGTGGCGGTGGGGTTTTCTGGCGTCGATGGAAAGCGTTCGCTGAGATTCTCGAACAGGTGCTGGTAGCGATCGCGTGTCCGTTCCTCATACCCACAGTTGTTCAGCCTGTTGCACTTGAGCTGATACGGCTTCTCTTTCTTGACGAACACAGAGCGTTTACCGCAACTCGGGCACACGCCCTTGTTCAGGTATTCCTTCGTCTCGTCCTTGGCCTGAAAGCCCAGCTCCGGATCGTGCTCGAGGGCGGGGATAACGTCCTCGACGTAGATGCGGTCAAAGTGCTCCGGGTTGATGCGTGCGCTCATGTTCGACCCTTACCGCTTGGCTTCAACACGAATGCGTTCTGCTTGCTCGGCCGCTTCCAACGCGAGGTGAACCATATTGATAAGCACCGCTGACTTGGAGCCCTCGACCTTGGGGCGAATGATGTAACGGCCTAGCTCAATCTCGCGGCGGATGGCTGAGTCCGACTGTCCAGAACGTTTGGCGTACTCGCCAACGGTGACGTAGGGCGTGTCGATGGTGATCTGCATTCTGTTAACCTCTCGCCGTATATTGGGGATCAAAGTTCCTATATGGGATCCATGGTGGGGCCTATATAGGAACTTGTCAAGAGGGGTGTGCAATGGAGTTGGCTGCGAAGCTGAAAGCAATTCGGGCGAAGGAAGGAGTGACGCAGGCTGAGTTCTGCGAGCTGCTGGGGATCAGCCTTAGCACCTACAAGAAATACGAAGTCGGGATGTTCGAAATGGGGTTCAACACCCTGTCGAAGGTCACGAACCACCCCAAGTTTGCTAAGTACACGCTTTGGCTGATGAACGAGCAGACTGCCCCCGAATCGGGCCAAGTCAGCCCTGTCTGATCATGTCGATCAAGAAACTCCCTACGGGAGAATGGCTCCTGGACTGCCGACCTGAAGGTCGTAATGGCCCACGTGTCCGCCGCAAGCTGAAGTCCAAGAACGAAGCGATGCATGCCGAACGGCTGCTGATGGGAGATGGTGCTCGAGGCGAGTTCGAGAAGAAGCCCAAGCGGGACGATCGCCGCCTCAGCGAACTGGTGGACCTCTGGTTCAAGCTGCACGGCCAGACGCTGAAGCGTGGAGAGGAACGTCAGCGGGCCCTGCAGGCCATGGCCGAGAGAATGGGAGATCCGCGGGCCACGGACTTTTCAGCTTCCAACTTCACGCAGTACCGGGCCGAGCGTCTGGCCGGCGACCATGGCCGGAGCACGCCGGGCAACGGTATGAAGAAGGGGCAGAAGGCCAAGCCTGTAAGTGCGAATACGCTGAACCATGAACTGGCCTACCTGAGTGCTGTGTTCAACGAGCTGGACCGCCTAGGAGAATGGAAGGGCGATAATCCGCTGGCGAAGGTCCGGCGTTTGAAGTTCGACGAGCCGGAGATGGCGTATTTAGAGGCTGGCCAGATCCAGCCCCTGCTCAATGCTCTAGATGGAATCTCAGCCAGCGCCGGCGTAGTCGCTCGTATATGTCTAGCGACTGGTGCGCGGTGGTCTGAAGCGGAGGGGCTAACAGCGCGCCAAGTAAAAGACCGTCGGATCCACTACCATCGTACTAAGAACTCCAAGAACCGAACGGTACCGATCAGTAAGGAGTTACAGGAGCTGGTGAGAGCCAACCTTCCGTTTGGTGATTGCTACAAGAGGTTTGCGGAAGCTGTCGAGGCCGCCGGCCTCGATCTGCCAGACGGGCAGATGACGCATGTCTTGCGTCACACCTTTGCAAGTCACTACATGGCTAACGGTGGTGACATTCTGACGCTGCAACGAGTTTTAGGTCATTCATCACTGGCCATGACAATGCGCTACGCTCATTTCAGCCCAGGCCACTTGCTTGAAGTTGTTTCGTTAAATCCTTTGGTGAAGCTACTGGAATCTCAAAATGGGTAATTCGGTCGAGTGGTGCACAGTAGTTTGGCAGGTGGCTGGCGAAAATTTTGGAACGAAAAGTGATCTAGCTACATGGGGCGTGGCACTACTATCGGGCTTTATGGGCATGGGCGGGATCGTCGTAGGCCAACTAACTTCAACACGGACTGAGAAGAAAAGTGTCAGAGCAGCGGTGCTTGCTGAAGTCGAAGCTCTACACGATCTATGTATGAAGCGTAAATATTTGGAAGGTTTTCGGGAGGATGCGAGGCACTTTCGTAGCCCCGAAGGAATAATCCAGCAGCAGAGGGGCGAAATCTATCAAAATTCTATTCGTGCCTCCGACTTCAACCTAATTTACAGGGCGAATCTGAGCCGACTGGGAGGGTTGAGCGGCACTGAGGCCAAACTTATTGTGAGATTTCATCAGCTATTGCAAGGCGTTTTGCAGGACGTGTCCGAAGGCGGGATCCTCTTCGAGGGTAGCAATGATCCAAAAGATTATGAGGAGGCCGCTGACATCCTGGAGGAAGCGATGGACATTGCCAAAGTACTGATGGCCCAGAAGAAGCCATGGTGGAGATTCCCATGGCGGTGTGGACAAAATGTGGACACTGCAACCGCTGGAAAGAGCCACTGATCGAGGCCTAGAAAGATGAAAGCCCCGCATTGCGGGGCTTTGAAGGTGGTGCCGGCACCAGGAATCGAACCCGGGACCTACTGATTACAAGTCAGTTGCTCTACCATCTGAGCTATACCGGCACAGGGGCGTCATTATAGCGATCGCCGGGCTGCTGTAAACCACTTCCTTGCAATTCGCTCGCAATCACCTAAGTCACCGCCGCGAAAGAAGAAAATCCTACCAGCCGCGATGGATGCTGGTGACGTTCGGCTCGGGTTCGGCCGGGTTGAAAAACAGCTTGTGATTGTCGCAGCCGCGCTTGCGGCACGGGGCGTCTGCTTGCAGGGGCAGGCCGCGGTCGCCGCCGAGCTGCATGGCGGGGGTTTCCCAGCCAAGGTTGGCGGTTTTCGGGGTGGAGGCGCTGTTGGGCGTGCAGCCGCCGAGGGCCAGGGCGAGGGCCAGGAAGGTGAGGGGCGTGGTCTGTTTCACGAGTCGAGATCCGTTCATCAAGCTATCCGGGTGGGCGGATGCGCGGGTGGGTATTGCCGGTGGGTGGGCGCGGGCGGGATTTTAACGGGTTGCGTGGGGCAGTGGGTAGGGTGAGGTGTGGTGGGTGTGATGGGGTTCTTGTTTGACTCGGGGGGTGGGCTGAGCTGGCGGGGGCTGCTGTGCAGCTTTTTCGCGGCGTGTGGGGTGGTGTCGTGAGCGGCAGGCGCGGGGCTTATGCACAAGCGCGAAGCACAGCTTGGGGGAAAGGCAAGGATTGATGTCAGTCCGTTGGTCTTTGCGCAAAGGCCTGTTTTTGCTGGTGTTAGATCAGCGATGTGGAATAAGCAAAGAGGCAAAACGTCGCGGGCTAGAGATGAACGGAGAGATTCATCAAAAGCTTGTTCACAGACTTATCCACAGGTTGCTCCGCTATTTTCGTTCGCCTAACAGGAGCAGATTGCGGGGCGTCAGGGGGTAGTCGCAGAAAACGCCGAGTCTGACGTCGTAGCCTTGTTCTTGCAGGAACAACGCGCGGTCGAGCACCAGCCAGAGTTCCAGTGGGCGGCGGAAGAGGTTGCGCAGCGCTTCGAGGTTGCGCACTTCGGCCAGGCGTTGCCAGCCTGCGGCTTGCAGGGCGGTCCAGTCGGGGTTGCCGGTCAGCGGCACGTCGCGCAGGGCGGCGAGGTCGCGGCAGTAGGTTTCGAAGGATTTTTCCAGCCAGGCCGTGGGCAGGGAGGGGGTCGGCAGGTAGTCGTCGGTCTGGCGTTGCTGACGCTGCAGCAGGTCGAAGCCCAGGCGCCGGGCCATGGAGCGGTCGCGCTGGCGACGGGCGCGGGCGCCGGAGGTGACGGTTTCGCTCAGGGGCAGGCCGAGGTCGTCGAGGCTCAGGTGCAGCGGGGAGGCCTGGGCGGCGAGGGACAGCGGTTGATACTGCGGGGCCTGGATGCGGTTGTAGCAGCACGGGGCCACGGCGATCTGGCGGCAGCCTTGGGCGCTGGCCAGTTGCAGCAGGTGCATGTGCAGGTCGCCGCAGGCGTGCAGGGCCACCACGCTGCTGTCCGGGTGCAGATGGTCGGCGCTGCCGGGGGCCAGTACGTCTTGCTGCACATGCTGGGCCGCGAGTCGGTGGTGATCGCTGAGTGTCTGGCCCGCCGTCACCAGCGCCGGGTCGTACTCCAGGCAGGTGAGGTGCTGGCCGGGTTGCAGCAGGCGTCGGCCCAGGTGGCCTTTGCCTGCGCACCAGTCGAGCCAGTGCTGGGCGGGCTGGTCGAAGCTGAGGTGGCTGCCGAAGGCTTCGATCTGCTGCCATTTGCGGCCGGGCACGTGGACGTCCAGGCGGTGACCGGGCGCGTGCAGCTCGCTGCGCGGCAGTTCGCCGAGGGCGGATAACTGCACGACCTCGTGGGCCAGTTGCGGGAAGGGCGCGGGGGCGGGCAGTCGCTCGGGGTGCTGCTGCGCGGCTTCGGCGTCATCCAGTGTGCGGGTGCGCAGCCACTGGGCCAGCTCCGGGTGCTGGGATTCCCATGGCAGGTGCAGGACGGTGAACGGGCGGGGTTTCCAGAGGTGTTCGTGCTGGCGCAGGAACAGGTCCAGGGCCTGGAAGCGCGTGCTCAGTTGTTCGGGGCGCAGGAAGGTGGGCTGAGGCATGACGGGGCGTCGGTGAGGGAAGGGCGCGGGTGGATCGCCGGGGCGACTCACCCGCGAAGGGGGTCAGCGCCCTTGGCAGGCATCGACGCGCAGCCAGCGCTCGAGCAGCTTGAAGCCTTGCACCAGCACGAACGAGATCAGCAGGTAGAACACCCCGGCGGCGAAGAAGATCTCCACCGGCAGGTAGGTGCGGGCGATGATCGTGCGGGCCATGCCGGTCAGTTCCAGCAGGGTCACGGTGCTGGCCAGGGCGCTGGCCTTGAGCATCAGGATCACTTCGTTGCTGTAGGCCGGCAGGCCGATACGGGCGGCGCGCGGCAGCATGATGTAGACCAGCGCCTTGCCGCGTGACATGCCCAGCGCCCGAGCGGCTTCGATTTCACCTTTCGGGATGGCCTGCAAGGCGCCGCGCAGGATCTCGGCGATGTAGGCGGCGGTGTGCAGGGTCATGGTCAGCACCGTGCACCAGAACGGATCGCGCAGGTACGGCCACAGCGAACTGCTGCGCACCACGTCGAACTGCGCCAGGCCGTAGTACACCAGGAACAGTTGCACCAGCAGCGGCGTGCCACGGAAGAAGAAGATGTAGCCGTAGGGCAGGGCGCGCACGTACCAATGGCGCGAGGTGCGGGCGATGCCCAGCGGGATGGCCAGGATCAGTCCGGCGATGACGGCGATGGCCAGCAGTTCGAGGGTGAGCGTGGCGCCCTGGGCCAGGCGCGGCAGCCACTTGATGATCACTTCCCAGTTCATTGCGCAGCCCTCGCGAAGCCGCGAGCGGCGCGTTGTTCAAGGAAATGCATGCCGATCATGGCGACGATGGTCAGGCACAGGTAGATGCATGCGGCCACGGCGTAGAAGGTGAACGGCTCCTTGGTCACGGTCACGCCGATCTGCGCGTGACGCATGATTTCTTCCAGGCCGATCACCGACACCAGCGCGGTGTCCTTCATCAGGATCATGAACAGGTTGCCCAGCCCCGGCAGGGCCACGCGCCACATCTGCGGCAGGATGATGCGCGACAGGATGCGGCCTTTGGACAGTCCCAGCGCCAGGCCCGCTTCGCGATGGCCTTTGGGAATCGCCAGGATGGCGCCGCGGAACACTTCCGTGGCATAGGCGCCGAAGCACAGCCCCAGGGCGATCACCCCGGCGGCAAAGGCGCTGAGTTCCAGGCCCGGCATGTTCAGGGCCTCGCCGAGGCTGTTCATCAGCCCGACGGTGCCGAAATAGATCAACAGGACCCACAGCAGCTCGGGCACGCCGCGAACCAGGGTCGAGTAGGTGCCGCCCAGCCACTGCAAGGGCTTGAACGGGGAGGTCTTGGCCAAGGCGCCGAGCAGGCCGAGGACCAGCCCCAGCAGCAGGGCACAGAGCGCCAGTTTTACGGTCATCAGGGTGCCGGCCATCATGGCCGGACCGAATCCGTGCAGATCGATATTCATGGGCAGGGTGCATTCAAGGGACGGGCACCGCGCTCAGGCGGTGCCGGTCGGGGTGAATCATTCGATGCTGAACGGGAAGTACTTTTCGTTGATCTTCTTGTACGTGCCGTCGGCCTTGATTTCGGCCAGGGCCTTGTTCAGCTCGTCGCGCAGCTTGGTATCGCCCTTGCGCACGGCGATGCCGATCTTGTCGCTGTCGACCACCGGTTCGCCCTTGAACTCGTAGTTCTGGCCTTCCGGGCTCTTCAGCCAGTCGTACTGCACGTACTTGTCGGCGAGGATGGCGTCGACGCGGCCCGAGGTCAGGTCGAGGTAGGCGTTTTCCTGGGTGTCGTACAGCTTGATGGTGATGTCGCTGCCGTAGGTGTCTTCCAGCCAGGTGCCCGCCAGGGTGGCGCGCTGGGTGCCGATGATCTTGCCCTTGAGCGAGTCTTTGTCGGTCTTGAAGTCGACATTCTTCGGCGCGATGAACTGCAGCTTGTTGGAGTAGTACGGGTTGGTGAAGTCCACCGCCTGCTTGCGCTCGTCGGTGATCGACAGCGACGACACCAGGAAGTCGAACTTCTTGGCGTTCAGGGCGGGGATGATGCCGTCCCAGTCGGAGGTGACGACCGAGCATTCGACCTTCATCTTGGCGCACAGGGCGTCGCCGATGTCCTTGTCGAAGCCGACGACGTTGCCGCTGGCATCCTTATTGTTGAACGGCGGGTAGGCCGCTTCGATACCCATGCGCAGTTTTTCCGCAGCCAGGGCATTGGCCGACATCACCAGCGTGGCGGCCGCGGCCAGGAGGAATTTCTTGTAGGTCTGCATGTGTTGCTCCGTTAGCGGTGGCTGGACATGAATTGCTTGCAACGCGCCGAGGTCGGGTTCTCGAAGACCTGCTGCGGCGATCCCTGCTCTTCCACCAGGCCCTGGTGCAGAAACACCACTTCGCTGGACACCTGGCGGGCAAAGTTCATCTCGTGCGTTACCAGCAGCATGGTACGGCCTTCTTCGGCCAGTGCGCGGATAACGTTAAGCACTTCCTGGACCATTTCCGGATCGAGCGCCGAGGTGGGCTCATCGAACAGGATGACCTTCGGCTGCATGGCCAGGGTACGGGCGATGGCGGCGCGCTGCTGCTGACCACCGGACAGCTGCGCCGGGTAGCTGTGGCGCTTGTCGAAGATGCCGACCTTCTCCAGCAGCGCCTCGGCGGCCTGCACGGCTTCGGCCTTGCTCTGGCCGAGCACGCGGCGTGGCGCCTCGATGATGTTGTCGAGGATCGACATGTGCGGCCACAGGTTGAAATTCTGGAAGACGAAGCCGATTTCGCTGCGCAGGCGGTTGATCTGCCGGTTGTCGGCGGCGATCAGCTCACCGGTTTTATCAGCCTTGAGCTTGAGCGCTTCGCCGGCCACCAGTATTTCGCCCTGGTGCGGGTTCTCCAGCAGGTTGATGCAGCGCAGCAGGGTGGACTTGCCGGAGCCGGACGATCCGAGGATCGAGATCACGTCACCATCGCGCGCGGTCAGCGAAATGCCCTTGAGAATTTCCTGGTCGCCGTAGCGTTTGTGCAGGTTGCGGATTTCCAGCGCGGGCGTGGCCTGGGCCATGTGCGGTCCTCATGTGATCGGGTGCGTTCCCAGCTGTTGGCGGCCTTCCTGGCGTGCGCAACGCTAGCATAGCGGGTCGGGGCGGCCAACCGGGACGCAGGGGACTCGGGTCGCTGGCGGGACAGTTTGTCGCATCGCTGCAGTGCAACGTCGCGCGGATGTCCGCAACGCGTTGCGCTCGGCGCCGGAGCCTTGATGAAAAAAGGCGCGATGGTGCCAGTTTTGGTTTTGCGAGGAAAGGCTTTTTGCTTCGAGGGTGGATCGCAGGCTCTTGAGTGAGCTTTTTCGGATGGAGTTGGGTTGCGCCTGAGGGTTGCACCTTGGATGCGCCTTTTTGGTGCGACGGTGTTACTAAGGACTACCTTTGGTGCGTTTGTAAGTGAGTATTTCAGTAATGCACACTGCGGGGACAGGTTCGACGACCCTTCGGTCATTGCTTGGCCGAAGGGCGGCAAAGCCACGTCAATCGCGGTAGCGCGAAGATTCATGTGCATGACCTGCACCGCTGGCGCAGTTATTGCCAGCAGCAAGACGCCGATTGCCAAGCCGTCTAAATCAACCCTTGGCGCGCTTCGTTCCAGTAATCGGGTGGTCCACTCCTTACAAAGGTAGTTTTATGAGCGGTAAGCACAATTCCAATGACCTCGCTCAGGGGCTCAAACAACGGCATGTCACCATGCTCTCCATTGCCGGCGTGATCGGCGCCGGCCTGTTCGTCGGCTCCGGCCATGCCATCGCCGCTGCCGGCCCTGCCGTACTGCTGGCCTATGCCGCAGCGGGCACCTTGGTGGTGCTGGTGATGCGCATGCTCGGCGAGATGGCGGTCGCGTCGCCCGACACAGGTTCGTTCTCCACCTACGCCGACCGCGCCATCGGGCGCTGGGCCGGGTTCACCATCGGCTGGCTGTACTGGTGGTTCTGGGTGCTGGTGATTCCGCTGGAAGCCAACGCCGCTGCGGCGATCCTGCATGCCTGGTTCCCGGCCGTCGATCTGTGGGCCTTCTCGTTGATCATCACCCTGGCGCTCACCGTCACCAACCTGTTCAGCGTGAAGAACTACGGCGAGTTCGAGTTCTGGTTCGCCCTGCTCAAGGTGCTGGCCATCATCGCCTTCATCGTGGTCGGCTGCGCGGCCATGTTCGGCCTGGTGCCGGGCAGTCAGGTCAGCGGTGTCAGCCACCTGTTCGACACCCAGGGCTTCATGCCTAACGGCCTGGGCGCGGTGCTGGCGGCCATGTTGACCACCATGTTCTCGTTCATGGGCACCGAAATCGTCACCATCGCTGCCGCCGAATCCAAGGATCCGGGCAAGCAGATCAGCCGCGCCACCAACTCGGTGATCTGGCGGATCTGCCTGTTCTACCTGGTGTCGATCTTCCTGGTGGTGGCCATGGTGCCGTGGAACGATCCGGCCCTGGCCGAGAAGGGCTCCTACCAGACCGTGCTGAGCCTGATCGGCGTGCCCAATGCCAAGCTGATCGTCGACATCGTCGTGCTGATCGCGGTCACCAGTTGCTTGAACTCGGCGCTGTACACCTCTTCGCGCATGCTGTTCTCGCTGAGCAAGCGTGGCGACGCCCCTGCCGTCGCCCAGCGCACCACCCGCGCGGGCACCCCGCACTGGGCCGTGCTGCTGTCCACCGCGGCTGCGTTCCTGTGCGTGTTCGCCAACTTCCTCGCACCGGCCGAGGTATTCGAGTTCCTGCTGGCCAGCTCTGGCGCCATCGCCCTGCTGGTGTACCTGGTGATCGCCGTGTCGCAGTTGCGCATGCGTGCCCAGCGTGAGGCGCGGGGTGAGAAAATCTCGTTCAAGATGTGGCTGTTCCCGGGGCTGACCTGGGCCACCATCGCGTTCATCGTCGCCGTATTGGGCGTGATGGCCCTGCGCGAAGACCACCGCATCGAGATCATCGCCACGGCGCTGTTGAGCATCGCCGTGGTGATCACCGGGCTGCTGGTGCATCGCAAGCGCGGCGTCGCCGGACGAGCCGTGCTGGATAACTGAGTCGGCATCTGCATCGAAAAGGCCGCATCCTCTGAAGGATGCGGCCTTTTGCGTTTATCGGATCAGCGGTCGAATCGGCCTGGTAAAAAAATGAATCCCTGATTTGTCCCCTCGGTCAAGAATTAGGTACGCAGTAATCTGACGAGGTAACCGCATGACTATCGAAGCAGAAACACTTGCCGAACTGACCCAGGCGCTCAAGCGACGCGGCCTGAAACGCCTGGTCGATATCGCCTTCACCCGCGCGCCGTACCGCTGCAACCACCGCTGGATCTGCATCGTCGAGTAACGCTTCTCTTTGCCGGCAGCGGGGATTCGCCCCGCCGCCGGCCACCCTACCTACGCCGATTCAGGCGAATCCTTGCTGGCGCCACGCCTCATACACCGTCACCGCCACCGTGTTGGACAGGTTAAGGCTGCGGCACCCCGGGCGCATGGGCAGCCGCAGGCGTTGTTCGGCGGGCAGGCTGTCGAGCACTTCAGCGGGCAGCCCACGACTCTCCGGGCCGAACAAAAACGCATCGCCGGGTTGATAGGCCACTTCATGGAACGGGTGCGAGCCCTTGGTGGTGAAGGCGAACAGGCGCGGCTGGCCGAGGCTTTCCAGGCACTGGGCCAGGCTGTCGTGGCGCTTGAGCGTGGCATACTCGTGGTAATCCAGCCCGGCCCGGCGCAGGCGCTTGTCGTCCAGCTCGAAACCGATCGGCTCGATCAGGTGCAGGTCGCAGCCGCTGTTGGCGCACAGGCGGATGATATTGCCGGTATTCGGCGGAATTTCAGGTTGAAAGAGGATGACGTGGAACATGCACGGCCCCAGGCAGGAAGATGACGCGCATTCTACCCTCGAACCGGACCCGCGTTCGAAGGCATGGCCGCGGGTATTGATGTCGATGGCCATCGTCGGGGTGATGGTCGGTTTGATGATCGGTCGGTTGACGGCGCCCGAGCCGCGTGTGCTGGAACAGGTGCAGGTCATCGATGATGGCCTGGACTTGTTGTTCAACGCCTCGCCCAAGCTGCATGGCGAGAACGTCAATGGCACCGTGGCGCTGGTGTTTCAGGCCGAGGGCAAACCGCAGCGTGGCCAGTTGACCTTGCAAGGAAGGCCGGTGGGCTGGCGTTTGCAGCGTAGCGATGAGGGGCTGGTGCTGAGCCTGGTGGCCGCGCGTCCCCTTCGAGGCACCTGGAGCGCTGCAGAGGACGCGGGGCGTTGGCGGGTGCAGGTCAGGCTGCACGAATAAAAGAGGGGAGTCTCGGCCTGCCTGTACCGAGGTCCCCGAAGCGGGCGGTGTTGCGAATAAAAGAGGGAGTCTCGGCCTGCCTGTACCAAGGTCCCCAAAACGGGCGGTGTTGCGAATAAAGAGGGGGATGTCCCGGCCTGCCTGTACCGGGGTCCCCGAAACTGTCGTTATCAGTGTTATTGCAGGTGTCGTGCCAGTTTCTAAAATCCTTTTAATTCAATGGCTTGCCGGTTTTATTCGATGAGGTGCTCCCTATCCTGTGCCTTGCGCAGGTGCAGCGGGCACTGCATCGGTGCAAGTCCTGGCAGAAATGAAAAGGGCCGCTTCGCGGCCCATCGCGGCACAAGGCCGTTCCCACAAAATCCGCGCAAACCCTGAAATAGGGGTTGTACGGACCCAGTAGGAGTGGCCTTGTGTCGCGATGGGCTGCGCAGCAGCCCCTATGCCAGCCATACAGATCTCAAGTGAACCGCAGCACGCCATGAGCGGCCCCGGTCATGACAGCGACCGCTGACTATCAGTGCTCCTCGCCGTCGTCCTCATCGCTGCCATCGACCTTCATCCCCAGCTCCTTGATCTTGCGAGTCAAGGTGTTGCGGCCCCAGCCCAGCAGCACTGCCGCATCACGTCGACGCCCGGCCGTGTGCTTGAGGGCGGTCTCGATCATGATCCGCTCGAAGCTCGGCACGGCGCTGTCGAGCAGGTTCGACTGGCCGCGGGCGAGGGCCTGGTCGGCCCACTGGCGCAGTGCCTGCTCCCAGTTGGTGATCGGTGCCGCGTCGTGGGGCAGGTTGAGCAGTTCTGGCGGCAGGTCGCTGATCAGCACTTCGCGGCTCGAGGCCATCACCGTGATCCAGCGGCAGGTGTTTTCCATCTGACGCACGTTGCCCGGCCACGGCAGGTTGCGCATGAACTCTTCGGTTTCCGGCTTGAGCAGTTTCGGTTCGACTGCCAGCTCCCGTGCCGCTCGCCCCAGGAAGTGACGGGCCAGCGCGGGAATGTCCTCGCGCCGGTCGGCCAGGCGCGGGATATGGATGCGAATCACGTTCAGGCGGTGGAACAAGTCTTCGCGGAACTTGCCGGCCTGCACCAGCGATTCCAGGTTCTGGTGGGTCGCGGCGATGATGCGCACGTCCACCTTGACCGGTAGGTGTCCACCGACCCGGTAGAACTCGCCGTCGGCCAGCACGCGCAGCAGGCGCGTCTGGGTGTCGGCGGGCATGTCGCCGATTTCGTCGAGGAACAGCGTGCCGCCATCGGCCTGCTCGAAGCGGCCGCGGCGCAAGTTGGCCGCGCCGGTGAAGGCACCTTTTTCGTGGCCGAACAGCTCCGACTCCATCAAGTCCTTGGGAATCGCCGCCATGTTCAGGGCGATGAACGGCGCGGCGGCGCGCGGGCTGTGGCGGTGCAGGGCGTGGGCGACTAGCTCCTTGCCAGTACCGGACTCGCCGTTGATCAGCACGGTGATGTTGGAGTGGCTCAGGCGACCGATGGCGCGGAACACCTCCTGCATCGCCGGCGCCTCGCCGATGATCTCCGGGGTGCGCGCCAGGGTCGGTGGGGCTTGTAGCGCCTGCTGCTCCTGGGCGTGCTGGTTGGCGCGCTTGACCAGCGCCACGGCCTCATCCACATCGAATGGCTTGGGCAGGTACTCGAAGGCGCCGCCCTGGTACGACGCCACCGCGCTGTCCAGGTCGGAATGGGCGGTCATGATGATCACCGGCAGGCGCGGGTGCGCTTCGCGGATCTGCGCCAGCAGGTCCAGGCCGCTGGTGCCGGGCATGCGGATGTCGGAGATGATCACGTCCGGCTGCTGGCGGGCCAGGCGTCCCATGACCCCGTCGGCGCTGTCGAAGCTCTGGGTGGTCATGCCTTCCTGCTGCAGGGCCTTTTCCAGGACCCAGCGGATGGAACGATCATCGTCGACGATCCACACGGTTTCACTACGGCTCATGGGGCTGTGGCTCCTTGTTCCAGGGGCAGGAAGATCGAAAAGGTGGTGTGGCCAGGGTGGCTTTCGCACTCGATCAGCCCCTGATGCTGACTGATGATGTTCTGGGTGATGGCCAGGCCCAGCCCGGTGCCGTCCGGGCGTCCGCTGACCATCGGATAAAAGAGGGTGTCCTGCAGTTGCGCGGGGATGCCGGGGCCGTTGTCGGTGATTTCGATCCGCGCCACCAGGCGGTGACGCACGTGGCCGATGGTGAACTGGCGCACGGCGCGGCTGCGCAGGGTGATGCGGCCCAGGCGCAATTCGTTCTGGCCGTTGATCGCCTGCATGGCGTTGCGCACGATGTTGAGCACGGCCTGGATCATCTGCTCGCGGTCGATCAGCACGTCCGGCAGGCTTGGGTCGTAGTCGCGCACCAGGGTGATGCTGCCCTGGGCTTCGGCGTCCACCAGGCTGCACACCCGCTCCAGCACTTCGTGCACGTTGGTCATTGCCAACGACGGCAGTTTGTTCGAGCCCAGCATGCGGTCGACCAGATTGCGCAGGCGGTCTGCCTCTTCGATGATCACGTTGGTGTAGTCGCGCAGACCGTCCTCGGGCAGTTCGCGGGCCAGCAGTTGCGCTGCGCCGCGAATCCCGCCCAAGGGGTTCTTGATTTCGTGGGCCAGACCACGCACCAGCATCTTGGTGGTTTCCTGCTTGCTCAGTTGCGCCTCTTCCTTGGTGATGCGCAGCAGCCGATCACGCGGGTGCACTTCGAGCAGCAGCAGGGTGTTGCCCTGATGCAGGATGGGCGTGACAGCGTAGTCCACGGTGATGCTCTGGCCGGTCAGGGAGGTCAACTGGGCTTCGCGCTTGGTGAACGGATGCGCCTGCTCCACGGCCTGGCGCAGGGAGTGCAGCGCTTCGGTCGATTCGGTGAACAGTTCGCTGATGAACTGGCCGTGGCTGCGCTGACCGCTGACCGCCAGCAGCATCTCGGCGGCCGGGTTCATGTACTCCAGGCGCAATTCGCTGTTGAGCAGCAGGGTCGCGGTGGTCAGGTTGTCCAGGAGCAGTCGGTGCTGTGCATCGCTGATGGTCATGGTGCGTTGTCGACCTCTATTGGCGCTGTTCCGGCCCGCATGCCTCAAGAAGCAGACGGGTCAGCCGCTGGTTGCCCTGGAAAATGCAAGAAACAAACCAAGGCTCCGAAAAGAAGCGGAATTGGCCGATGAAGCGCAGGTTGTGCGCAAAATCGGCTCAATAATTCACGCTTTATCGATTCAACTGACCTGATTTGGGCTGCACCGCAGGGCGTTCAGCTATTTGTTGCACCAATATAGAGCATTGCTCGTCAGTCGCGTGCGCAGAGGCTTGCGGTGGCGCGGATCAGCATGAGGCGGCGAGTGGCATCGCTGGAGCGCAGGCCGATGGCCTTGGCCAGTGCGTGCTCGCATTGCGCGGGCCGGTCGCGGTCGAAACGCGCCAGGCGATCGAGCATCTGCGCCTGCAACAGGTCCAGTTGTGGGCGAATCTCACGGGTGAGGTCCAGGCGTGGAATGTCTGGCGCGGCCTCCACCAGGCTCCACTGGCTGAGCAGATGGTACTGGCGCAGCTTGTTGGCCTCGATCTGGTCGCTGAAGAACAGGGTCGCACGCTCCGGGCTGACGTTATGGCTCGATGCGGCCTTGCGCACTCTTTCCAGCACCTGCTGCTCGCGAGCACTGTCCTGTACTGGCTGGCCGTTGTCCCACTTGTGCAGGGCCACGGCGTCGGCGATGGCCAGACGCTGTTCGATGCTGTCGAGCAGGGCCTCGAAGGTGGGGTCGGGATCCGGGGATTTCAGGCAGCCGGTGAGGGCGAGGATGCACAACAGGCAGAGCGGGGTGAGGCGCATGGCGATCTCCTTGAAATGGGAGACCTGAGTGTGGCCAATGCCCTTTTGTGTACCAGTAGGACGCGTCCGAACCGCGTGACCGTAAAAATACAAACGGCTTCCCGAGGGAAGCCGTTTGGGTTGATCGCTACGGCGCAAGCGCCGCAGTCATCAGACGCTGTAGTACAGGTCGTATTCCAGCGGGTGAACGAAGGTACGCACCTTGATCTCTTCTTCGGACTTCAGCTCGATGTAGGCATCGATGAAGTCGTCGGAGAACACGCCGCCTTTGGTCAGGAAGGCACGGCCCTTGTCCAGCTCTTCCAGAGCTTCTTTCAAGCTACCGCAGACCTGCGGGATTTCCTTGGCCTCTTCAGGCGGCAGGTCGTACAGGTTCTTGTCGGCGGCATCGCCTGGGTGGATCTTGTTCTGGATACCGTCCAGGCCGGCCATCAGCAGGGCGGCGAAGCACAGGTACGGGTTGGCGGCCGGGTCCGGGAAGCGCGCTTCGATGCGGCGAGCTTTCGGGCTGGACACGTAAGGAATACGGATCGAGGCCGAACGGTTGCGGGCCGAGTAGGCCAGCATGACCGGCGCTTCGAAGCCAGGCACCAGACGCTTGTAGGAGTTGGTGGCCGGGTTGGTGAAGCCGTTCAGGGCCTTACCGTGCTTGATGATGCCGCCGATGAAGTACAGGGCGGTGTCGGACAGGCCGGCATAGCCTTCGCCGGAGAAGGTGTTCTTGCCGTCTTTGGAGATCGACATGTGCACGTGCATGCCCGAGCCGTTGTCGCCGTACAGAGGCTTGGGCATAAAGGTGGCGGTCTTGCCGTAGGCATCGGCCACGTTGTGCACGCAGTACTTCAGGGTCTGAACTTCGTCAGCCTTGGTGACCAGGGTGTTGAACTTCACGCCGATTTCGTTCTGACCGGCGGTAGCCACTTCGTGGTGGTGCACTTCGACGACCAGGCCCATTTCTTCCATGGCGTTGCACATGGCGGTACGGATTTCGTGGTCGTGGTCGCACGGCGGAACCGGGAAGTAGCCGCCTTTGACGGCCGGGCGGTGGCCCTTGTTGCCGCCTTCGACGTCCTGGTCGGTCATCCAGGAGCCTTGCTCGGAGTAGATCTTGAACATCGAGCCGGAGATGTCCGACTTGAACTTGACCTGGTCGAAGATGAAGAACTCAGGCTCAGGGCCGACGAATACGGTGTCACCGATACCGGTGGACTTCAGGAACTCTTCGGCGCGCTTGGCGATGGCGCGTGGGTCGCGGTCGTAGCCTTGCATGGTGGAAGGTTCGATGACGTCGCAGACCAGGATCAGGGTCGGCTCTTCGGTGAACGGGTCGAGCACGGCGGACGAATCGTCCGGCAGCAGGATCATGTCGGAGGCTTCGATGCCTTTCCAGCCTTCGATGGAGGAGCCGTCGAACATCTTGCCGGCTTCGAAGAACTCATCATCCAGCGCATCGCGAGCCGGCATGGTGACGTGGTGCTGTTTGCCTTTGGTGTCCGTGAAACGCAGATCAATCCACTTGACGTCATGATCTTTGATGAGTTGAACCGACTTCGACATGTTGTCCTCCGGATGGTCTAGAGCGCGGTAGGCCGCTGCCCTGGAAAAAGGGTGTCGCCGGGCGCGGATAGTCGGCCAAGCTTACCTGCATCACAAGGGAGCAAATTGCATGCCAGTGCCCGAAAATGGCTAGGGCGGGATAAAAGGCGGCGTCCATAGGCATCTAAGGGCCCCCCGCAACGGCGATATGCACCTAAAAAAGGCGTCATTCGCTGGCAATGCACTTATATGGTGCGGAGGTGGGGCGGGCGTGCTTTGTTTGGGGGCTGCGGCGATTCATCAGCCATCAGGCCGCTAGAAGCACTGTCAGACCGCCACGCGGCACCTATCTGTAAACCTCTGATCAAAAGTTGCTCAAATCTCTACCTGTTTCCGCTATAATTCGCGCCCCTCATTTTCGGCAGGCTCCGCGCGCGCTGTTAACCCAATGAAACTTATCGTCAAAGTCTTCCCAGAGATCACCATCAAGAGCCGGCCGGTGCGCAAGCGCTTCATCCGCCAGCTCGGCAAGAACATCCGCAACGTGCTCAAGGATCTGGATCCGGAGCTCGTGGTCAACGGTGTCTGGGACAATCTCGAAGTGGTCACCCGCCTCGAGGACGAGAAGATTCAGCGCGAGATGATCGAGCGCCTGACCTGCACCCCGGGGATCACCCACTTCCTGCAAGTGCAGGAGTATCCGCTGGGCGACTTCGACGACATCGTCGAAAAATGCAGGCAGCACTACGGTCATCTGCTGGCCGGCAAACGCTTCTCCGTGCGCTGCAAGCGCGGGGGGCACCACGATTTCACCTCGATGGACGTCGACCGCTACGTCGGTAGCCAGTTGCGCCAGCAGTGCGGCGCGGCCGGTATCGACCTCAAGCGTCCGGAAGTGGTGGTGCGCCTGGAGATCCGCGACCAGCGCCTGTTCGTCATCCACAGTCAGCACGACGGTATCGGCGGCTACCCGCTGGGCGCGCTGGAGCAGACGCTGGTGCTGATGTCCGGTGGCTTCGACTCCACCGTGGCGGCCTACCAGATGATGCGCCGCGGCCTGATGACCCATTTCTGCTTCTTCAACCTCGGCGGTCGCGCCCACGAGCTGGGGGTGATGGAAGTCGCTCACTTCCTGTGGAAGAAGTACGGCAGCAGCCAGCGCGTGCTGTTCATCAGCGTGCCGTTCGAAGAAGTGGTCGGCGAGATCCTCGGCAAGGTCGACAACAGCTACATGGGCGTCACCCTCAAGCGCATGATGCTGCGCGCCGCCGCGCGCATGGCCGAGCGTTTGCAGATCGATGCCCTGGTCACCGGCGAGGCGATTTCCCAGGTGTCGAGCCAGACCCTGCCGAACCTGGCGATCATCGACTCGGCCACCGACAAGCTGGTGCTGCGCCCGCTGTTGGCCAGCCACAAGCAGGACATCATCGACACCGCCTACCAGATCGGCACCGCCGATTTCGCCAAGCACATGCCCGAGTACTGCGGCGTGATTTCGGTGAACCCGACCACCCATGCCAAGCGTCACCGCATGGAGCACGAAGAGAAGCAGTTCGAGATGGCCGTGCTCGAACGCGCCATCGAGCGCGCCCGGTTCATCTCCATCGACCATGTGATCGACGAGCTGGGCAAGGACATCGAGGTCGAGGAAGTGGCGCAGGCGATGCCTGGCCAGATCGTCGTCGATATCCGCCACCCCGATGCCCAGGAAGACGAGCCGCTGGTGCTCGACGGCATCGAGGTGCAGGTCATGCCGTTCTATGCCATCAACAGCAAGTTCAAGCACCTGGACGACACGCGCCAGTACTTGCTGTATTGCGACAAGGGTGTGATGAGCCGTTTGCACGCACACCATCTGCTCAGTGAGGGACATGCCAATGTGCGTGTTTATCGTCCGGCATAAGACGCCAGGGCTGTATGGCGGCAGCATCCGCCATCGCCCTCCCGACCCACGGGCCCGCTGAGTCTGCTTTCGTACATATTCGCCGCCTACACTGGCGGCCACCGAATCCTCTGCACGAGATACAGTTGTGATCGAAAATCTGCGTAACATCGCCATCATCGCCCACGTTGACCATGGTAAAACCACCCTGGTCGACAAACTCCTGCGCCAGTCCGGCACCCTGGAACGTAATGAGCTCAACGACGAGCGCGTCATGGACTCCAACGACCAGGAAAAAGAGCGCGGCATCACCATTCTGGCGAAGAACACCGCCATCAACTGGAATGGCTACCACATCAACATCGTCGACACCCCCGGCCACGCCGACTTCGGTGGCGAGGTCGAGCGTGTGATGTCGATGGTCGATTCGGTGCTGCTGCTGGTCGACGCCCAGGACGGCCCGATGCCGCAAACCCGCTTCGTGACCAAGAAGGCCTTCGAAGCCGGTCTGAAGCCGATCGTCGTGATCAACAAGGTCGACCGTCCGGGCGCGCGTCCTGACTGGGTTCTGGACCAGATCTTCGACCTGTTCGACAACCTCGGCGCCACCGACGACCAACTGGACTTCCAAGTGGTCTACGCCTCGGCCCTGAACGGCATCGCCGGCCTGGACCACACCGCCATGGCCGAAGACATGACCCCGCTGTACCAGTCGATCGTCGACAACGTACCTGCGCCTTCGGTCGACCGTGACGGTCCGTTCCAGATGCAAATCTCGGCACTGGACTACAACAGCTTCCTCGGCGTCATCGGCGTTGGCCGTATCGCCCGTGGTCGCGTCAAGCCGAACACTCCGGTGGTCGCCATCGACACCGACGGCAAGAAGCGCAACGGCCGTATCCTCAAGCTGATGGGTCACCACGGTCTGCACCGTGTGGACGTCGAAGAAGCCCAGGCCGGCGACATCGTCTGCATCAGCGGTTTCGACGAGCTGTTCATCTCCGACACCCTGTGCGCACCGGACGCGGTCGAAGCGATGAAGCCGCTGACCGTCGACGAGCCCACCGTTTCGATGACCTTCCAGGTCAACGACTCGCCGTTCTGCGGCAAGGAAGGCAAGTTCGTCACCAGCCGTAACATCAAGGACCGTCTGGACAAGGAGCTGCTGTACAACGTAGCCCTGCGCGTTCAAGAGACCGACTCCCCGGACAAGTTCAAGGTCTCCGGCCGTGGTGAACTGCACCTGTCGGTACTGATCGAAACCATGCGCCGTGAAGGCTTCGAGATGGCCGTAGGCCGTCCTGAAGTGATCATCCGCGAAGTGGATGGCGTCAAGCAGGAACCGTTCGAGAACGTCACCATCGACATCCCTGAAGAATCCCAGGGCAAGGTCATGGAAGAGATGGGCCTGCGTAAGGGCGACCTGACCAACATGGTGCCGGATGGCAAAGGCCGTGTGCGTCTGGAGTACAACATCCCGGCCCGTGGTCTGATCGGTTTCCGTAACCAGTTCCTGACCCTGACCAACGGCGCAGGCATCCTGACCTCGATCTTCGACCGCTACGACACCATGAAGTCGGGCCAGATGTCCGGTCGTCTGAACGGCGTCCTGGTGTCGGTAGAAACCGGCAAGGCACTGACCTACTCGCTGGAAACCCTGCAGGCGCGCGGCAAGCTGTTCGTCGAGCACGGCCAGGAGATCTACAACGGTCAGATCATCGGTCTGAACAGCCGTGACAACGACCTGGGCGTGAACCCGACCAAGGGCAAGAAACTGGACAACATGCGTGCTTCGGGCAAAGACGAAGTCATCGCCCTGGTTCCGCCGGTTCGCCACACCCTCGAGCAGGCCCTGGAATTCATCCAGGACGACGAGCTGTGCGAAGTGACGCCGAAGTCGATCCGTCTGCGCAAGAAGATCCTGGACGAAGGCGAGCGTACCCGCGCTGCCAAGAAAGCCAAGAACTGAGTCAGCGCTGGCTGAATGAAAACGCCCCCGGTCGAAAGGCCGGGGGCGTTTTTTTTTAGCGGCAAGCGGCAAGCGGCAAGCGGCAAGCGGCAAGCGGCAAGCGGCAAGCGGCAAGCGGCAAGCGGTAAGCGGTAAGTGTGCGGTGGGCTCGCTTGAGTGAGCTAGGCGCCGAACTGCAAGGCGTTGGTCAGATCGCCCATGGGCTGCTGGGCGCGAGCGATCATCGCCGTGAGTCAGGGCCTCATCTGTCGCCTGCCGGCTGGGCGACGTGGTCCCACCAGCCGCCGTTTTCATCGACGCTGACATCACCACCCTGTCGTGCCATTGCGGGCTTTCTCGCAGCACTTCAGCACGCGGTTGATATGCCGGTCGCCGGACGCGACATCGGCGTAGCCTGCGTGCAGGTTGAGATTGCCTCCACGTTGAGGCCCTTCGTCATCGAAGACGGCCGCGCAGGCGCCCGGTCCGGCTGAGACACCGCTACGACGCCCTGATTGCTCTTGCTCTTTCTTGCCGCTTGCCGCTCGCAACTTCAAACTTTCTTCGGCTTGTAGGCGCAATACCCCGGCCGTGGTCCGACCTTGGGATGATTGCGGCAGGTGTCCGGGCGCTTGTCATAAATGGTGCACAGCCGGCTCTTGCGGTCCAGATAGAGGCAGTCGTCGTTGCTCATGCGGGTCAGGGTAAAGATCCCCGACTTCTGATTGAAACGCTCGATGATGCCGTCTTTCTGCAGGCGCTTGGCGACGTTCTTCGGCGGCTCGTCCTTTTCGAATTCGTCCACCACGCCGATGCGGATCAAGTCCTTGATCTTCACTTCCACCGGCAGCGTGCAGCAGGTCGAGTGGCAGCCCCCGCACATGTGGCTGGCATAGCGTTGCCAGGTTTCCAGGCGGTCGACTTCGGCGGCGGCAATCAGGGTCGGTTTCATCGTTTTCGGGCGGATCTGGGGCTGAGGGCGCGCGATCATACCGGAGTTGTACAAATTATGTACAACCTTTTGCCGGACACCCCGGCTAGGCATGAAAACTGCGAACCGTCATGTCAACGCCCTGTCGAAGGGTCTAGTCTCATCACTCTCCCTTGCGTATTCGTCAACTTGCCCGAGGATGCCCGATGTCTCAGGAACCCAAAGCGCGTGACGCCGAGGTGGCTGCTTTTCGCACCGCTGTACTGGACAAACTGACCTACGCGGTCGGCAAGGATCCGGAACACGCCTTCGACCACGACTGGTTCGAAGCCATCGCCCTGGCTGCACGCGATCACATGGTCGATCACTGGATGGATCACACGCGCCAGGCTTACCGGCGCAGCCAGAAGCGGGTCTACTACCTCTCCCTGGAATTTCTCATCGGTCGCCTGCTGTACGACAGCCTGAGCAACCTGGGCTATCTGGAGATCGCGCGCGAAGCCCTGGAAGGCCTGGACGTGGACCTGGAGCGTATCCGTCTGCTGGAGCCCGACGCGGCGCTGGGCAACGGTGGCCTGGGGCGGCTGGCCGCCTGCTTCATGGAGAGCATGTCGACCCTCGGCATCGCTGCCCATGGCTATGGCATCCGCTACGAGCACGGGTTGTTCCGCCAGGCCATCGTCGATGGCTGGCAGCAGGAGCAGACCGAGAACTGGCTGGATTTCGGCAACCCCTGGGAGTTCGAGCGCGCCGAGGTGATCTACCCGATCAGTTTCGGCGGCAGCGTCGAGACCCTGCATGACGCCCACGGCGTGGCGCGTCAGGTGTGGACGCCGGGCGAGAGCGTGCGCGCGGTGGCCTACGACACGCCGGTGGTGGGCTGGCGCGGCTCCAGCGTCAACACCCTGCGCCTGTGGCGGGCCCGGGCGCTGGAAGAGCTGCACCTGGAGCGCTTCAACGCCGGCGACCACCTGGGCGCGGTGGCCGAGGTGGCCCGCGCCGAGAGCATCTCGCGGGTGCTGTACCCGGCCGACAGCACCGAAGCGGGGCAGGAACTGCGCTTGCGCCAGGAGTACTTCTTCGTCTCCGCCTCGCTGCAGGACCTGCTGCGCCGTCACCTGAACATGCACCAGAACCTGCTCAACCTGCCGGATGCGGCCGCGATCCAGCTCAACGACACGCATCCGTCGATCGCCGTGGCCGAGCTGATGCGCCTGCTGGTGGACCAGCACGAGATCCCGTGGGACACCGCCTGGGAGCTGACCGTCGGCACCTTGGCCTACACCAACCACACGCTGCTGCCCGAGGCGCTGGAGACCTGGCCGGTGGCGCTGATGGAGCGCATGCTGCCGCGGCACATGCAGATCATCTACCTGATCAACGCGTACCACATCGATGCGCTGCGCGCCAAAGGGCAGCATGACTTCGACGTGCTGCGCGCGGTGTCGCTGATCGAGGAAGACAACGGCCGGCGCGTGCGCATGGGCAACCTGGCGTTCCTCGGTTCGCACAGCGTCAACGGGGTGTCGGCGCTGCACAGCCAATTGATGAAGAGCACGGTGTTCGCCGAGCTGCACAAGCTCTACCCGCAGCGCATCAACAACAAGACCAATGGCATCACCTTCCGCCGCTGGCTGTACCAGGCCAACCCGCCGCTCACGGCCATGCTGGTCGAGGCGCTGGGTGCCGGGCTGCTGGACGACCCGCAAGGCGGGCTCAAGGCGCTGGAGCCGTTCGCCGAGAAGAACACCTTCCGTAAACAGTTCGCGGCCCAGCGCCTGCACAGCAAGCGCGCCCTGGCCAGCATCATCCAGGACCGCGTCGGCGTCACGGTCAATCCCGAGGCGCTGTTCGATGTGCAGGTCAAGCGCATCCACGAGTACAAGCGCCAGTTGCTCAACCTGCTGCACACCGTGGCGCTGTACCAGGCCATGCGCAACGATCCCGGCACCCAGTGGGCGCCGCGGGTGAAGATCTTCGCCGGCAAGGCGGCGGCCAGTTACCACCAGGCCAAGCTGATCATCAAGCTGACCAACGACATCGCCCGGGTGGTCAACAACGACCCGACCGTGCGCGGCCTGCTCAAGGTGGTGTTCCTGCCCAACTACAACGTCAGCCTGGCCGAGAGCATCATTCCCGCGGCGGACCTTTCCGAGCAGATCTCCACGGCCGGCTACGAGGCGTCCGGCACCAGCAACATGAAGTTCGCCCTCAATGGCGCGCTGACCATCGGCACGCTCGATGGCGCCAACGTCGAGATGTGCGAGCAGTTGGGCGCGGAGAACATGTTCATCTTCGGCCTGACCGCGCAGCAGGTGGAAGCGCGCAAGCGCGCCGGCGACTTCGGCGCCACGGCGGCGATCGACGCCTCCGGGCGCCTGGGCGATGTGTTGCAGGCCATTCGCAGCGGGGTGTTCTCGCCGGACGATCCGGGGCGCTACGCCGGGCTGATCGACGGTCTGATCGCCTACGACCGCTTCCTGGTCTGCGCCGACTTCGACGCCTACTGGGATGCCCAGCGGCGTGTCGAGGACCTGTGGCACGCGCCGCAGGACTGGTGGCGCATGGCAGTGCTCAACACCGCGCGGATGGGCTGGTTCTCCTCGGACCGGACCATTCGCGAGTACGCGACCGAGATCTGGAAGGCCTTGGATTGAGCTCAGGCCGCGCCGGTGAACCTGCATCTGTCGGCCAGCAGGATCACCGGCGCGGCTGAACTCCCGACCTTATTCGTCGTCTCACTGCCCAGCCCCACCTCGACGCTCGCTAGGGCGCAGCTCTCCCTGTAAACTGCGAGGGTTTTTACCCCCTCTTCCTTTTCGGAGCCATACATGTCCCGCGTTACCCTGAGTCGCTATCTGATTGAGCAGACCCGCAGCAACAACACTCCTGCCGATCTGCGCTTCCTGATCGAAGTGGTGGCGCGCGCGTGCAAGGAAATCAGCCACCACGTGTCCAAAGGCGCCCTGGGTGGCGTGCTGGGCAGCATGGGCACCGAAAACGTGCAAGGCGAAGTGCAGAAAAAACTCGACGTCATTTCCAACGACATCCTGCTGGAGGCCAACGAGTGGGGCGGCCACCTGGCCGGCATGGCGTCCGAGGAAATGGACAACGCCTACCAGATTCCGGGCCGTTATCCCAAAGGCGCCTATCTGCTGGTCTTCGACCCGCTGGACGGTTCGTCGAACATCGACGTCAACGTCTCGGTCGGCACCATCTTCTCGGTACTGCGCTGCCCGAACGAGTACCTGAGCCAGAACGAAACCCTGAACGAGAACGCCTTCCTGCAGCCAGGCACCGAGCAGGTCGCCGCCGGTTATGCCATCTACGGCCCGCAGACCATGCTGATCCTCACCCTGGGCAGCGGCGTCAAGGGCTTCACCCTGGACCGCGAGCTGGGCAGCTTCGTGCTCACCCACGAAAACATCTGCGTGCCGGAAACCACCGCCGAGTTCGCCATCAACATGTCCAACCAGCGTCACTGGGAAGCCCCGGTCAAGCGCTACGTCGACGAGCTGCTGGCCGGTGAGACCGGTCCGCTGCAGAAGAACTACAACATGCGCTGGATCGCTTCGATGGTGGCGGACGTGCACCGCATCCTCACCCGTGGCGGCCTGTTCATGTACCCGCGCGACGCTCGCGAGCCGAGCAAGCCGGGCAAGCTGCGCCTGATGTACGAAGCCAACCCGATGTCCTTCATCATCGAGCAGGCCGGTGGCGCATCGACCAACGGTTACGAGCGCATCCTCGACATCAAGCCGGAGAGCCTGCACCAGCGCGTGTCGGTCATCCTCGGCTCGAAGCAAGAGGTCGAGCGCGTCACCGCCTATCACAAGGAGTAAGACATGCTCGCACCTTGGCAGCCGTTGCTGGAGTGGTGGTTCGGTTGGGGCAGCAGTGCCCAGGCCGTGGCTGACGAGAAGAGCACGCTGTGGTTCGGCAAGCACCATGACGCCGACGCCCAGGCGCTGTTCGGTGATCAGGTCGAGCAGGCCCTGGCCGGTGGGCTCGAGGACTGGCAGCAGAGCCCGCAAGGCTGGCTGGGGTTGCTGCTGCTGCTCGACCAGCTCCCGCGCATGATCTATCGCGACACGCCGCGCGCCTTCGAGGGCGACCGGCGTGCGCAGGTGGTGGCCATGCAGGGTCTGCAAAAGGGCTGGGATTACCAGTTGCTGCCGATCCAGCGGGTGTTCGTGCTGCTGGTGCTGGAGCACGCCGAGGTGCTGGACTGGCAGAACCTGAGCGTGGAGCGCTATCGCGCGCTGCTGGACGAACAGCCCGAGGCCAACCGTCGTTTGTTCGAAGGCTTCCTCGACTACGCCGAGCAGCACCAGCGAGTGATCGAGCGCTTCGGTCGCTTTCCCCATCGCAACCTGGTGCTCGATCGTCCCAGCACCAGCGAAGAGATGGATTTCCTGCTCGAACCGGGCTCCCGGTTCTGAGTCGACGGGGCCGCTTCCGGGCTCCGTGTTCCCCTTGCATCGCCCTTGACGCACCGCGCTTACACGTGGTGCGTCGTGGTGGGCGTGTGCCGACGAACGGTCTGATACGAAAGCAGGCTTGTCAGGGAACCGGGGAGGCATTTTCGCTTCTAAGGGCTCTGCAGGCCGTCTCGCCTGTTGCATTCATCTCCAGGAGAGCCCTTCATGTCGTTGCGTTCTATCGCCCTGCTGTCGTTGATGGTCGTGCTGACCGCGTGCAGCAAGATCAACCAGGAAAACTACGCCAAGCTCAAGGCCGGCATGACCAAGGTCGAGGTCGAGCAATTGCTCGGCACGCCGAAGGAATGCTCCGGTGCGCTGGGTATGAGCAGTTGTACCTGGGGCGACGAGAGCAGCTTCATCAGCGTCCAGTACGCCGCCGACAAAGTGCTGATGTACTCCGGGCAGGGCCTCAAATGAAGCGCTGGCCTGTGCTGCTGGCGCTGGGTTTGGCGCTGGCGCTGGGCGGCTGTGCGAGTTCGTCGGTGGATCCGCTGGCGCCCAAGACCGCCGGCCACGTCGACCTCAAGCGCTATCAGGGCAAATGGTACGAACTGGCGCGCTTGCCGATGCGCTTCCAGCAGGACTGCGCGCAGTCCGAAGCTCATTACAACCTCAAGCCCGATGGCAGCCTGGGCGTGCTCAATCGCTGCCGCACCGAGGGTGACGAGTGGCTGCGCGCCGAGGGCCATGCGGGCATTGAGGAGCCGGGGCACACCGACAAGCTGTGGGTGGAGTTCGACAATTGGTTCAGCCGCCTGGTGCCGGGCCTGACCCGCGCCGATTACTGGATTCTGTACGTGGACGAGCACTACCAGACGGCAATCGTCGGCAGTCCGAACCGTCGCTACCTGTGGATCTTGTCGCGGACCCCGAGCCTGCCGGCCTGGCAGCGCGAGCACTTGCTGTCCAAGGCGCGCCAGCAGGGCTATGACACCAGCCGGCTGGTCTGGCGTGTGTCGGACAAGCAGATCGTCGCCCGGCACTGATCGGTGCGAATCGCGCGGCCCTTTACTGAAGTGGCCGCGCTTCACTCAGCCCAGTAATGCGCGCAACACCTGCGCGAACGCCTGGGCACTGTCGTCTTCCAGGGCATGGCGCCCCTGTCTCACCACCCACCGTCCGTTGACCATCACATCGCGCACCTGCCGGTCGCTGCCGGCGAACAGCCAGCGGTTGAGCACGGCGTCGCCCTGCGAGGTGGCGATGTACGGATCCTGACCGTCGAGCACCAGCCAGTCGGCGCGCTTGCCGACCGCCAGTTCGCCGACGTTTTGTCCCAGCGCCTGCGCGCCGCCGGCCACGGCCGCGTCGAACAGCGTGCGGCCGACCATCGGCTGGTCGCTGCGGTACAAGCGGTTGCGGCGCTGGTCGCGCAGGCGCTGGCCGTACTCCAGCCAGCGCAGTTCCTCGACCACGCTGAGCGAAACATGGCTGTCCGAGCCGATGCCCAGGCGTCCGCCCTGGGCGAGGAACGCTACGGCCGGAAACAGGCCGTCGCCCAGGTTGGCCTCGGTGGTCAGGCACAGCCCGGCCACCGCGCCGCTGCGCGCCATGGCGCTGACTTCGTCGGCTTCGGCATGGGTGGCGTGGACCAGGCACCAGCGCTGATCCACTGGCACGTGCTCATACAGCCACTGCAAAGGACGGCGCCCGCTCCAGCTCAGGCAGTCGTCGACTTCCTTCTGTTGCTCGGCGATATGGATATGCACCGGGCAGGTGGCATCGCTGGCCTGCAGCACCTCGGCGATCTGCCGTGGGGTGACCGCGCGCAGCGAGTGGAAGCACAGCCCCAGGTGTTGCGCAGGGTGTGCGGCCACGAGCGGCGCGAGTTGCTGCTGCAGGCGCAGGTACTGTTCGGTGGAATTGATGAAGCGGCGCTGGCCGTCGTTCGGAGCCTGCCCGCCAAAGCCGGAATGGCTGTAGAGCACCGGCAGCAGGGTGAGGCCGATACCGCTGGCGCTGGCGGCAGCGCTGACCTGGCGTGACAGCTCGGTGGGGTCGGCGTATGGCTGGCCGGCGGCGTCATGGTGCACGTAGTGGAACTCGGCCACCGAGGTGTAGCCGGCCTTGAGCATCTCGATGTAGAGCTGGCGGGCGATGACCTGCAACTGGTCGGGAGTGATCAGGCCGACCAGGCGGTACATCAGGTCGCGCCAGGTCCAGAAGCTGTCGTTGGGGTTGCCGACCACTTCGGCCAGGCCCGCCATGGCGCGCTGGAAGGCGTGCGAATGCAGGTTGGGCATGCCCGGCAGCAGCGGGCCGGCGAGGCGCTCGGCACCTTCGGCACTGGCGTTGCAGTCCAGGCGTTGGATCTGTCCGTTGGCGCAGACTTCCAGGCGCACGTTGCTGGCCCAGCCCGAAGGCAGCAGGGCACGTTCGGCGAAATAGGCGGACATCGGTCGGTCACCCTGTGGTTATTTGTATATACATATACAGACGTTTGCCTGCCGGGTAAACTGCGGCAAGCTACCGCCACTCACTTTGCACAAGGATGCACGACCGTGCCGACACCCTCTGTCTCCGCGCTGGTGGCCCAGATGGGCGAAGGGCCGGCGCCGCTGTATGCCCGGGTCAAGCAGATGATCGTCCAGCAGATCGAAACCGGCAGTTGGCCGCCGCATCACCGCGTGCCGTCGGAGAGCGAGCTGGTCAGCCAGTTGGGCTTCAGCCGCATGACCATCAACCGCGCCCTGCGCGAGCTCACTGCCGACGGGCTGTTGGTGCGCATGCAGGGTGTCGGCACCTTCGTCGCCGAGCCCAAGACCCGCTCGGCGCTGTTCGAAGTCAACAACATCGCCGACGAGATCGCCAGTCGCGGGCATCGGCACCGCTGCCAGGTGATCGTCCTCGCCGAGGAAGCGGCCGGCTCCGAGCGCGCCCTGGCGCTGGACATGCGCGAAGGCCAGCGGGTGTTTCATTCGCTGATCGTGCACTTCGAAAACGAGGTGCCGGTGCAGATCGAAGACCGCTACGTCAACGCCGCCATCGCGCCGGGTTACCTGGAGCAGGATTTCACCCGGCAGACGCCCTACGCCTATTTGTCGCAAGTGGCGCCTTTGACCGAGGGCGAGCATGTGGTCGAGGCGATCCTGGCGGAGCCGGACGAATGCCAGTTGTTGCAGATCGAGCGTGGTGAACCTTGCTTGCTCATTCGTCGACGTACGTGGTCGGGGCGCCAGCCGGTCACCGCGGCGCGGTTGATTCACCCTGGCTCGCGCCATCGCCTGGAAGGACGGTTCAGCAAATGAGCGGGGTCCGTGTGTTGCGTGCCCGCGATTATCCGCGCATGCCCTGGAAGAACGGGGGTGGCTCCACTGAAGAAATTGCCCGCGATGCGGGGGAGGGGCTCGAGGGCTTTGGCTGGCGGTTGTCGATTGCCGATATCGAGTCTTCTGGGGGCTTTTCACGGTTTGCGGGGTATCAGCGGATCATCAGTGTGTTGCAGGGTGAGGGTATGTACTTGACGGTGGATGGGCAGCGGAGCCGGTTGTTGCGGGTGTTCGATGCCTTTGCCTTCAAGGGGGACAGTGAGGTGGCTTGTACGTTGCCTGGTGGGGGGATTCGGGATTTCAACCTCATCTATGCGCCTGATCTTTATAGGGCTCGGTTGCAGTGGTTTGAAGGGCGGGCGCGGTTCTTTAGTGATGCTGGGACGGTGGTGGTGTTTGCCGGGGGCGGGGAGGTGGGGGTTGAGATTGATGGGGGTGGGGTTTTGTTGGGGGGGTATGACTGTTTGATGGTGAGTGGTCGTGAGGGGGTGGTGGGGGTTGAGGTTTCTGGGGTGTGTTGTGTTGTTGAGTTGACTCGGGTTGGGGGGTGATTGGCTGTTGGGGGTTTGGGTTTTGGGGGCTGCTTTTTTTGGTGGGCTAATCCGGTGGATTGGGTGAGGCTGATTCACCTTTTCGCCCTTACGGCGACCCCCTTTTTTTCTTGGAAAAAAGGGGGCAAAAACCGCTTGCTCCCGCATCCGGCCCCTTCGCTGCGCTGCGGGGTTCCCTCGCGCCGGTGGCACTCCGGGGGTACCGCGCTTAGGGGCCATCCATGGCCCC
>NZ_JAUTXS020000007.1:0-64066 GCF_030658255.1 Pseudomonas sp. RAC1 | reverse complement strand
AACTTCTCGACTCGCATTGCCATGACCTGAACTCCCACGGTATGGTTTTTGGGCTCGGAGGGGGTTCACCAAGAGGCGCTGGCTTGCTTCTATCGTCGCTTGCAAACGATGCATTCTTTATCGGCGCTTTGGTGAAGGGGTGGGGCGAGGTCTCCCACGGTCTGTACTGTTTGTGGACAGTCAGATTCGGCCTTTTCGTCCCACCACCCCTTCGAGTATCACCATACAAGCGGCCTTGCGCCGCGATGGGCTGCGCAGCAGCCCTAATTCCAGCAATACAGATTTCAAGTGAACAGCATTACGGAACGCGTCCGGGGTTCGGGTCCATCACGCTAACGCGATCACTCCTGGTTGGCCAGTTTGTGCTCGAGGTAGTGGATGTTCACGCCGCCTTTGCAGAACCCTTCATCGCGCACCAGGTCGCGGTGCAGCGGGATATTGGTCTTGATGCCATCGACGACGATTTCGTCCAGGGCATTGCGCATACGGGCCATGGCCTCGTCGCGGTCCTTGCCCCAGGTGATCAGCTTGCCGATCAGCGAGTCGTAGTTTGGCGGGACCGAATAGCCGCTGTACAGGTGCGAATCGACACGTACGCCATTGCCGCCTGGTGCGTGGAAGTGCTTCACCGTGCCTGGGCTCGGGATGAACTTCTTCGGGTCTTCGGCGTTGATCCGGCATTCCAGCGAATGGCCGTGGACGACGATATCTTCCTGGCGGAACGACAGCTTGTTGCCCGCAGCGATGCTGAGCATCTCCTTGACGATGTCGACACCGGTGACCATTTCCGAGACCGGGTGCTCGACCTGGACGCGGGTGTTCATCTCGATGAAGTAGAAGCGGCCGTTCTCGTACAGGAACTCGAAAGTACCGGCACCGCGGTAGCCGATCTCGATGCACGCGTCCACGCAGCGCTTGAACACTTCCTGGCGGGCTTTCTCGTCGATGCCGGGAGCTGGCGCTTCTTCCAGCACCTTCTGGTGACGGCGCTGCAGCGAGCAGTCACGGTCGCCCAGGTGGATCGCGTTGCCTTGGCCGTCGGACAGGACCTGAACTTCCACGTGGCGTGGGTTGGTCAGGAACTTCTCCAGGTACACCATCGGGTTGCCAAAGGCCGCACCGGCTTCGGTACGGGTGAGCTTGGCCGAGGCAATCAGGTCCTCTTCCTTGTGCACCACGCGCATGCCGCGACCACCGCCGCCGCCAGCGGCCTTGATGATCACCGGATAGCCGACTTCACGGGCGATGGCCAGTGCGGTCTCTTCGTCTTCCGGCAGCGGGCCGTCGGAGCCCGGCACGGTAGGCACGCCGGTCTTGATCATGGCGTCCTTGGCCGACACCTTGTCGCCCATCAGGCGAATGGTGTCGGCTTTGGGGCCGATGAAGGCGAACCCGGATTTTTCCACCTGCTCGGCGAAATCAGCGTTTTCAGCCAGGAAGCCGTAGCCCGGGTGGATCGCCGTGGCGCCGGTGACTTCGGCGGCCGCGATGATCGCCGGAATATGCAGGTAGGAATCCTTGGACGATGCAGGGCCGATGCAGACCGACTCGTCTGCCAGGCCCAGGTGCATCAGTTCACGGTCGGCGGTGGAGTGCACCGCGACGGTCTTGATGCCCAGCTCTTTGCAGGCACGCAGGATCCGCAGGGCAATTTCCCCACGGTTGGCGATCAGGACTTTTTCGAGCTTCCCAGACATCGTTGGCTCTCCGCGATTCAAACGACGGTGAACAGCGGCTGGTCGAACTCAACCGGCTGGCCGTCTTCTACCAGGATGGCGTCGATGACACCGCCGATTTCGGCTTCGATGTGGTTCATCATCTTCATGGCTTCGACGATGCACAGGGTGTCGCCTTTCTTCACCGACTGGCCCACTTCAGCGAAGTTCGGCGAGGTCGGCGATGGCTTGCGGTAGAAGGTGCCGACCATCGGCGAGCGGACCACGGTGCCTTTGAGGGCAGGCGCTGCGGCTTCGGCGGCCGGTGCAGCGGCGGCGGCGGCAGGGGCAGGGGCGGCAACCGGTGCGGCCATCGGCGCTGGCGCGGCGAAGTACTGGGCGCCGGCAGGGGTTTTGCTATTACGGCTGATGCGAACGGACTCTTCGCCTTCCTTGATCTCCAGTTCGTCGATGCCGGACTCTTCCAGCAGTTCGATCAGCTTTTTGACTTTACGGATATCCATTAATCAGCAACTCCCAGGATTCGGTCGGGGACTTAAAATGTGAAAACGTGTCGAAAACGTTTCTTCGTAGTGCTTTCAGGGCCAGGTTCATCGACCTGAACCGCGTGTCATCGGGGCTGTGCGTTGGCAGCCAGGTGTTCCAGGGCCGACTCCAGGGCCAGGCGGTAGCCGCTGGCGCCCAGGCCGCAAATCACACCTACAGCCACGTCGGAGAAGTAGGAGTGGTGACGGAACGGTTCACGCTTGTGCACGTTGGAGAGGTGCACTTCGATGAATGGGATGCTCACTGCGAGCAACGCGTCACGTAATGCGACGCTGGTGTGGGTGAACGCTGCCGGATTGATCAGGATGAAATCCACGCCTTCCTGGCGCGCCGCATGGATGCGGTCGATCAGCTCGTATTCGGCATTGCTCTGCAAGTACTGCAGATGGTGGCCGGCGGCGCGTGCGCGCTGCTCGAGGTCCTGGTTGATCTGGGCGAGGGTGACAGCGCCGTAGACGCCTGGCTCGCGGGTGCCGAGCAGGTTCAGGTTAGGGCCGTGCAGCACCAGTAGGGTGGCCATCTGCGTATTCCTTGGTTTTGTAGGGCAATTCGACGTAGCGCGGCGACTATGCCGCAAGTCGGTGGCAGTGTCCAGTTCCCCGCAATAGCCAGCACGTTGACCGAGGTTCGGGCAAAGTATGTGACTGCAAGCCTGGGTTTGGTCACTTTCGTGGGATAAAAACGCCGCTGTGGGACGTTATAGCCCCAGCTTGCCGCGCACGCGCGTCAGAATCGTCGCAAATTCCTCGGCATTCACCTCGCCTATCACCCGATCAGTGGTCATTTCGCCGCCGTTCGCGGCAAAGAACAGCATTGCCGGTGGGCCGAACAGTCGGTAGCGGTCGAGCAGGCTGCGCTGTTCGGCGCTGCTGGCGGTGATATCGAAGCGCAGCCGTTTGAAGCCGGACAGCATCGGCTGGACCTGGGCGGCGCCGAGCACGTCCTTCTCGATCACTTTGCAACTGATGCACCAGTCGGCGTACCAGTCCAGCAGCACCGGCTGGCCGGCCGCTTTGGCCTGGGCCAGGGCCGCGTCCAGCGCGGCGGGGGTGGTGAGGGTCTGCCAGGCATCGAGCTGTTCAGGCGCCGCCGAGGCGGCCGACGCGGGCGGCGGCAGCGGCCGCAGTGGGTCGCCTTGACCGGCCAATGCGCCGTACCAGCAGGTCAAGGCGTAGACCAGGCACAGCAGGCCGAGCAACTGCGCCAGGCGCTGGCGCGGCGACTTGACCACGAACTCCAGCGCGCCGAGAAACAGTGCCACGCCAGCGGCCAGCAGGCCGACCAGCAGCAGCGTCAGCGGCCCAGGCAGCACGCGGCTGAGCAGGCCGATGGCCACGCCCAGCAACAGCACGCCGATGACGTTCTTCACGCTGTTCAGCCATGGCCCGCTCCTGGGCAGCCAGGCCGCGCCGCCGGTCGCCACCAGCAGCAGCGGTGCGCCCATGCCCAGGCCCAGGGCAAACAGTTTCAGGGCGCCGCCGACGGCATCGCCGCTGGCGCTGATGTACAGCAGGGCGCCCGCCAACGGCGCCGACACGCAGGGCGAGACCAGCAGGCTGGAGAGCACCCCGAGCACCGCAGCGCCCAGCAGTGATCCGCCGCGCGTGCCGCGTGCCACCCGGTCCAGGCGCTGGCTCAGGGCGTGCGGCAACTTGAGTTCGAACAGACCGAACATGGCCAGGGCGAACACCGCGAAAAACAACGCAAAGGGCACCAGCACCCAGGCCGATTGCAGACGCGCTTGCAGGTTCAGGCTGGCGCCGAACAGCCCCATCAACGCGCCGAGTCCGGCGAAGCTGGCGGCCATCGGCAGCACGTAGGCCAGCGACAGGCTCAAGCCGCGCCAACCGCCCACCTGGCCGCGCAGCACCACGCCGGACAGAATCGGCAGCATCGGCAGCACGCAGGGGGTGAAGGTCAGGCCGAGGCCGGCGAGGAAGAACAGTAGCAGCGCCTGCCAATCGAGCCGTTCGGTGGCACTGGCGGCGTTCGCAGCGCCCTCTCCCGGAATGCTCAGGCGCGCGGTTTCCGGGGGATAGCACAGGCCTCTGTCGGCGCAGCCTTGATAACCCACCAGCAAGGTGAAGGCGCGTGGGTCGGTGCGCGGCACTTCGATGTCGACGATGCCGTGGTACACCTCGACGTCGCCGAAGAACTCGTCGTGCTTGGCTTCCCCCTGGGGAATGCGTGGGCTGCCCAGGGCGATGTCGCCTGGCTCGCTGCGCACCTGGAAGCGGTGGCGGTAGAGGTAGTAGCCCTCGGTGGCGACGAAGCGCAATTTGATCGACTGCGCATCGGCCTGGAGCAGTTCCAGCTTGAAGGCTTCGTGGACCGGCAGGAAGTCGGCGCTGTTGGACAGCGAGGCGGCGCCCAGGGTGGCGCTGGGACGGTTGTCGAGCAGGCCCGAGGCGAAGCTGGGGCCGGCCAGCAGCAGGAACAGCAGGAAAAACAAGCGGCGCATGGCGGACTCGCGAGGTGGAACGTGGCCGGCATGATAGCGGAGTTGGCAGCGGCTGGGGGCGATCGGGCTGGGTGCGGCGGCGAACCGCCGCACCCCAGGGCGCTTACACGCGAAACGCGCCGACCGCCTGGTTCAGTTCGCCGCCGAGCTGCAGCAGTTGCTCGCTCTGCTGGCGACCTTCGCCGATACGCTGCAGGTTGTCTTCGCCCAGTGCATGGATACGCTCGCTGTGGTCACGGATCTCGCTCACCGCGCCGCTCTGCTGGGCGGTCACATCGGCGATGCGCACCGCCGTGTCGGCGATGGTGCGAATGGCGCTGACGATCTCGTCCAGCGCACCGTCGGCCATCTGCGCCTGGCTGGCGGTGGACTCGGCATGTTCGAGCTGGGTGCGCATGCCGCTGACCGATTCGCGCGCGGCCTGTTGCAGGCGGTCGATCAGCACCTGGATTTCGCCGGTGGCGCCGGTGGTGCGCTGGGCCAGCGAGCGCACCTCGTCGGCCACCACGGCGAAGCCGCGACCCATCTCCCCGGCACGGGCCGCCTCGATGGCGGCATTGAGCGCCAGCAGGTTGGTCTGCTCGGCGATGGCGCGGATCACCGTCAGCACGCCGCCAATGGTCGCCGACTCCGCCGCCAGTTGCTCGATCAGCTGAGCATTGCCCTGCACCTCGTCGACCAGCGCACGCAGCCCCGACAGACTATCGCCGATCACCGCCTGGCCGTGCTCCACGGCGCGACCGGCGTCACGGCTGGCGTCGGCGGCCGCGCTGGCGTCGCCGGCCACCTGCTGGATGGTCGCTTCCAGTTCGCCCAGGGCGTCGCGGATCTGCGCGGTGTCGCCGGCCTGGCGTTCGGCGCCGTCGTGCAGCGCCGTGCTCATGCCGGCCAGGGCGTGGCTGCTGCCGGCGACCTGTTCGGCGTTGTCGCGCAAGGTGCCCACCAGCGTCACCAGGTACTGGCGCAGACGGTTCAGCGAGGCCTGGATCTCGTGCAGTTCGAGGTTGGTACGGCCCAGTTCCACGGGCTGGCCGAAGTCGCCTTCGGCCCAGCGCGACAGAGCCGGTGCCAGGCTGGTGAGGGTGCGGGTGAGGCGCCGTTGCAGGGTGTCGATGAGCAGTGCGATCAGCAGGATCAGGCCGATCATCACGCCCTGGGTGAGCCGCACTTCGGCGGCGATCTTCGCGTGCTGGCCACGCACCTGCGGCTCCAGTGCGGCGATGGCCTGCTGCACGGCATCGATACGTTCGCGGGTACTGGCGGCCAGCGCGGCGCGGCGCTCGATCTGTTCGCGGGTGCGCTGCAGCTCGGCGGGGTAACGGCCGAGCAGGCTTTGCAGTTCGCGCTTGAGGCCGACGGCGACATCTTCCTGGCGTTCGTTGGCCTGGCTTTGCAGGCCCATCATCGCGGCGAAGTCGTCGGCGCCGGACTCGGCGGCGCGGGTCACCCCCAGCAGCGGCAGGGCGTCGATGAGCTTGGCCTGGGCGCGGATCTGCTGCAGCTCGCGTTCCACCTCGTCGGCCAGCTCGGCGCGACCGCTGCTGACCAGTTTGTCGCGGGCCAGCGCCAGGCGGCCCAGGTGCAGCGAGGCGTCCAGCAGGGGCGTCAGGTAGCGCGGCGCCTCGGCGCTGCCGCTGTCACGGGCGTAGCCGGCCAGTTGTTCAAAGTTGGCCCCGAGTTCGCGCTCGGCTTGCAGCAGCAGCGCTTGCGGGTCGCCGGCCAGTTTGCCAGCGGCCAGCAGTTCGTTGGCGGTGAATGCCTGCAGGCCGTCGAGGCTGGGCCGCAGTTGCGCGGCCAGATCCTCCGGCCACTGGGCCAGCGTCTCGTGCAGGTGCCGGGTGGCCTCCGTGGCGGCGGCATGGCGCAGGGCGTCGCCACTGGCCAGGTAGGCCTGGATATTGTCGGCGGCCTGGTTCTGGAACTGCTGAGACAGGCTCAGGTAGCGCTCCATCAGTTGGTAGGGGCGCTCCAGTGCGCGCTGCGACCACCACAGGGTCGCGCCCAGGGCAAAGCACACGGCCACCAGCAAAAGGGTGTTGAAATTGGTCAGCCACTTCAGGCGCATAGCCGCTAACTTCCTGGGCAATGGTGAGGTAGGTGGCTGAAGTTATTGCGATTTTGTGACGCCGTGATGACGCCGGAGGCTTGGCGCCCTAAAAAAGTGGCACATTGCTGGTATGGCTGGCATCGTGGCTGATGGCTGTGCAGGAAACGCCGTGGGCGCTTATGGCTCGACCCGCATCACGCAATTGCGCCCGGCATGCTTGGCCCGGTACAGCGCCTCGTCCGCAGCACTGGCCATGCTCAGGGCATCGAGCGCCTCGTCGAGCTGCACCACACCGGCACTGAAGGTGCATTGCAGGTCCTGAGGCTGGGCGGGGTAGTGGATTTCGGCGAAGCGCTGGCGGATCTGGTCGAGCACCTTGTGCGCGGCATCCAGCCCGGTGTCAGGCATGACGATGGCGAATTCCTCGCCGCCGTAGCGGCCGATGAAATCGGTCTTGCGCAGGCGCTGCTTGAGAAACAACGCCAGGCTCTTGATCACGCGGTCACCCATGGGATGGCCATGGCGATCGTTGATCTTCTTGAAGTGGTCGATGTCGAGCATGGCGAAGCTCAGCGGCCGTTGCTCGCGGCGGGCGCGGAAGCTGCAGTCTTCGAGCAGTTGCAGGATGTGGGTGTGGTTGTACAGCCCGGTCAGGCTGTCACGGACCATGCGCGCCTTGAGGTGGCGGGCGCGGGCGGCGCGGTTGCGCACGGTGGTGATCAGGTGGCGGGCGCGGATCGGCTTGGTGAGAAAGTCGTCGCCGCCCTCGCTCATGGCCTCGAGCTGCTTGTCCAGGTCGTCTTCGGCCGACAGGTAGATGATCGGCACGCTGACGTAGCGGTCGTTGTGGCGGATCACCTTGGCCAGCTCCACGCCGGTACAGTCGGGCATGTACATATCCAGGATGATCAGGTCGGGCTGAAAGTCCGCCAGTTCGGCCATGGCGCGCATCGGCTCGGTGAGGGTGCGGGTGATGATGCCGGCGCCGTTGAGCAGGCGTTCGGTGTTCAGCGCCTGGGCCCGCGAGTCGTCGATGACCAGCACGCGGAACGGCTCGTACTGGGTGGCGCTGGTGAGCAGTTCGACTTTCTCCAGCAGGCTCGACGCTTCCAGGGTGCCGGTGAGGAACTCCTGGCCGCCAGCCCGCACCGCTGCCAGGCGCGTGGGGGTGTCGGCTTCGTGCAGGCTGAAGAACAGCAGTGGGATGGGCGTTTGCAGACCGTGCTGGGCGTCGGCCGCCAGGCGCAGGCCGGCGCCGGGACCGGCGAAATCCACGTCCATGACGATCGCCGCCGGCAGGTGCTCGCTCAGCGCCGCGCGCAAGGCCTCGCCGCTGTCCAGGGCTTGTGCGCTCAGGCCGAAGAACGCCAGTTGCTGGGCCAGGCGCTCGGCGCGCTCGGCGTCCTGCAGCAGGATATGCACGGGCTTGCGCACGGCCGGCAAGTGCACGCTGTCGAGCTGGTCGCCCTGGCGCAGGCCTGTGCGCGAGAGGCGCTGCATCAGGCGGTTGAGCTCACCGATCAGTTGCGAGTTGAGGCGCGCGCTGTTGGCTTCGATAGCCTCCAGGGTCTGACCGATGGCCTGCGCCAGGCCGATGTGTTCGGCCTGCTCGAAGCGCTCGGCGTAGCGCTGCAGGCGCAGGTTGGCATCGCTCAGTTCGCCCAGTCCGGCACTCGACCATTCGCCGCGCTGCAGGCGTTGCCAGGTCTCCAGCATCTGTCGAGCCTGGTGGATGACCCGCTGGGCGAAGTGTTGACGCAAGCGCTCGTGGCTGGGCTCGGCGTGTCCGGTCATGTCCTGTCTGCTTGTTGGAGAGAGGTATGCAGGTTCAATGATGGCTCTATGCTAGCAGCTCTCGTCCGACCCGTGAGTGCCGCGGATCAACAAAGCGTTCACGCCCGTCCATTCAGTTTGCGACTCGTGGGTCGCTTATGCGCATGGCGGCGTCTGCTTTATAGTGCCCAGGTGCAGGCTTGCCGTGGCACCCTGGCACGGGCCTGTGGTCCAAGCCCCTGAACCCTCATGTTTGATTAAGGACAACGCCATGCTGGACTGGAAAAACCGCGAGGCCAAGGCCGAGCGGCGCGAGCGCGCCGACGGCCGTGGCGCCGCCACCCGTAGCTACTTCGGCGGCCTCTGGAGCCGCGCCCTGCTTATCCTGATCGGTGTGTACCTGGTGGTGTGCATCGGTCTTGGCTGGTACTGGAGCCAGGAACCGGCCCTGTTCCCGGTGCAGCAGAATGCCCAGGCCGCTGCCCAGCGCAACGGCCAGCAGATGGTGATCGGCTACACCACCACCGAGACCCTGAAGACCGTCGCGGCCACGCTGCTCGACAAGCCCGGTGGCTACATCGCCAACGACCGCTTCCCGCCAGGCCTGTGGATGGACAACATGCCGAGTTGGGAATACGGCGTGCTGGTCCAGGTACGTGACCTGTCGCGCGCGCTGCGCAAGGACTTCGCCCGTTCGCAATCGCAATCCACCGAAGACGCCGACCTGGCCAAGGCCGAACCGCGCTTCAACTTCGACTACAAGAGCTGGATCCTGCCGTCCAGCGAATCGGAGTTCGAGGAAGGCATCAAGTCGCTCAGCCGCTACCAGGCGCGCCTGGCCGCTGGCGACAAGGGCGCGATCTTCTACACCCGTGCCGACAACCTCAACAACTGGCTGGGCGACGTGGCCACGCGCCTGGGTTCGCTGTCCCAGCGTCTGTCGGCCAGCGTCGGCCGGGTCAAGCTCAACAGCAACCTGAAGACCGAAACCGTGCAGGCCGGCCAGGCGCCGCAGGTCGACGAGGAAATCGTCGAGACGCCATGGCTGCAGATCGACAACGTGTTCTACGAAGCCCGTGGCCAGGCCTGGGCCCTGTCGCACCTGCTGCGCGCCATCGAAGTGGACTTCGCCGACGTACTGGCGAAGAAGAACGCGACGGTCAGCGTGCGGCAGATCATCCGCGAGCTGGAAGCGTCGCAGGAACCGCTGTGGAGCCCGATGGTGCTCAACGGCAGCGGCTTCGGCATGTGGGCCAACCACTCGCTGGTGATGGCCAACTACATCTCCCGGGCCAACGCCGCCGTGATCGACCTGCGCCAGTTGCTCTCGCAAGGATGATTCTGAGCCCTGACGAAGCCGCGCACCGTGCGGCTTCGGACGCCGAGTCGGTGGCCTGGGTCGATGCCCAGGATCGCTGCCTGGGCGCGCTGCCCCGGGCCGAGTTGCGCGAGCGCGGGCTGATCGGTCGCTGCACCTTCATCCTGCTGTTCAATAGCCGAGGCGAGCTGTGCGTGCACCGGCGCACCTTGAGCAAAGCGCTGTATCCCGGCTTCTGGGATGTGGCGGCCGGCGGCATGGTGGGGGCGGGCGAAAGCTACGACGCCTCGGCAGCGCGAGAGCTTGGTGAGGAATTGGGCATCGCGGATGTGCCGTTGCGCTTCCATGAGAAGTTCTACTTCGACCAGCCGGGCAACCGGCTGTGGTGCGCGGTGTACTCGGCCGTGTCCGATGCGCCGTTGCGCTTGCAGCCTGAAGAGGTGATGGAGGCGCGCTTCATCAGCGTGGCCCAGGCCGAGGCCGAAAGCCGAGTGAAGGATTACTGCCCGGATTCGCTGGTGGCGTTGCAGCGGTTCAAGGCCAGTTCGTGACAGCGCTGGTATCGGCAGCGCGGGGCGTCCGCCCCCTGAACAGCGCGTCGCATAACGCGTGGAAAATGCCGCAATCCGCTACTTAGCAAGCCATCGATTTACCGTTACACTGCGCGCCCTTTTCGGGCTGTCGCCGCATCTGCGACAGTAGCGCCGCCCCTGCCAGAGTGGGGCTTCGCGGTCGGTCCAGCGATGCTGCGAGCCGACCAGTTTTTGTCCTCAGCAAGAGGAACAAAAGTGGCCAAGAAAGCTTCTTCCTTTTCCGCCCTCGGCGGTCTCGTGTTTTCCACCGACGCCGGTCGGCATTGCCCCGACTGCAGCCAGCCGGTGGATGCCTGTGTCTGCAAGCAGCAGGCCGTGCCCGAAGGCGATGGCATCGCCCGCGTGCGCCGCGAAAGCAAAGGGCGTGGCGGCAAGACCGTCACCACCATCAGCGGCGTGCCGCTGCCGCTCGATCAGCTCAAGGAACTGGCCAGCACCCTCAAGCGTCGCTGCGGCACCGGTGGCGCCCTGAAAGACGGCGTCATCGAGATCCAGGGCGATCATGTCGAACTGCTGCTCGGCGAATTGCTCAAGCAGGGTTTCAAGGCGAAGAAGTCCGGCGGCTGACCCCGCGACGAGGATTTTTCGCCCGTGGCTTTCTAAACTCGTTCCTGCGCTCAGGGTCTACCGCCGCAGACGGACGAATCGTCATCTTCAGCTTTCATACTGCGCGCGCCTCCCAGGCGGGGCAGTGTCCAGAACTTATCGACAGGGGACTTGAATGTCCGTACGACGCACACGCAAAGACGATGGCAGCCAATGGACCGTGGCCGACAGCCGCAGTGTTTACGGGATCCGCCACTGGGGTGCTGGCTATTTCGCCATCAATGATGCCGGGCGCGTCGAAGTGCGCCCCAACGGCCCGGACAGCTCGCCGATCGACCTCTTCGAACAGGTCGAGGAGCTGCGTCAGAGTGGCCTGTCGCTGCCGCTGCTGGTGCGTTTCCCGGACATCCTGCAGGACCGCGTGCGCCAATTGACCGGTGCCTTCGACGCCAACATCGCGCGCCTGGAATACCAGAGCCAGTACACCGCGCTGTACCCGATCAAGGTCAACCAGCAGGAAGCGGTGGTGGAGAACATCATCGCCACCCAGAACGTCTCCATCGGCCTCGAAGCCGGCTCCAAGCCTGAGCTGCTGGCGGTGCTGGCGCTGGCGCCCAAGGGCGGCACCATCGTCTGCAACGGCTACAAGGACCGCGAGTTCATCCGACTGGCGCTGATGGGCCAGAAGCTGGGCCACAACGTGTTCATCGTCATCGAGAAGGAGTCCGAGGTCGCCCTGGTGATCGAGGAAGCCGCCGAGCTCAAGGTCAAGCCGCAGGTGGGGCTGCGCGTACGCCTGTCGTCGCTGGCGTCGAGCAAGTGGGCCGACACCGGCGGGGAAAAATCCAAGTTCGGGCTGTCGGCGGCGCAGTTGCTGTCGGTGGTGGCGCGCTTCCGCGAGGCGGGGCTGGATCAGGGCATTCGCCTGCTGCACTTCCACATGGGCTCGCAGATCGCCAACCTGGCCGACTACCAGCACGGCTTCAAGGAAGCGATTCGTTACTACGGCGAACTGCGTGGGTTGGGCTTGCCGGTCGATCACATCGACGTGGGCGGCGGCCTGGGCGTCGACTATGACGGCACCCACTCGCGCAACGCCAGCTCGATCAACTACGACATGGACGACTACGCCGGCGTGGTGGTGGGCATGCTCAAGGAGTTCTGCGACGCGCAGGGCCTGCCGCATCCGCACATCTTCTCCGAGAGCGGCCGCTCGCTGACTGCACACCACGCCATGCTGGTGATCCAGGTCACCGACGTGGAAAGCCACAACGACGAAGTGCCGACCATCGAGAACAAGGCCGCGCTGCCCGAGACCGTGCAGTGGCTGGTGGACCTGCTCGGTCCGACCGACATCGAGATGGTCACCGAAACCTACTGGCGCGCCACGCACTACATGGGCGACGTGGCGGCGCAGTACGCCGACGGCAAGCTCACCCTGGCCGAGAAAGCCCTCGCCGAGCAGTGCTACTTCGCCGTGTGCCGGCGCCTGCACAACTCGCTCAAGGCGCGCCAGCGTTCGCACCGCCAGGTGCTGGACGAGCTCAACGACAAGCTGGCCGACAAGTACATCTGCAACTTCTCGGTGTTCCAGAGCCTGCCCGACACCTGGGCCATCGGCCAGGTCCTGCCGATCATTCCGCTGCACCGCCTGGACGAAGAGCCGATGCGCCGTGCGGTGCTGCAGGACCTGACCTGCGACTCCGACGGCAAGATCAACCAGTACGTCGACGAGCAGAGCATCGAGACCAGCATGCCGGTGCACGCGGTCAAGGAAGGCGAAGACTATCTGCTGGGCGTGTTCCTGGTCGGCGCTTACCAGGAGATCCTCGGTGACATGCACAACCTGTTCGGCGACACCGATTCGGTGAACATCTACCAGAACGCCGACGGCAGTGTGTACCACGCCGGTATCGAGACCCACGACACCATCGAAGACATGCTGCGCTACGTGCACCTGTCGCCGGAGGAGTTGATGACCCATTACCGCGACAAGGTGGCCAGCGCCAAGATCAGCGCACGTGAGCGCACCCAGTTCCTCGACGCCTTGCGTCTGGGGCTGACTCGCTCGTCTTATCTGTCGTCCTGATTGCCTAGGTGAGGTGGGGCTGCGGTGCAGCCCCCGGCATCAGTGCGACGCACGGAGCCTTTCTTTTCGAGCATCGAGCTCGATGTCCACGATCTGTGGCGCATCCCCGTCCTCCAAGAGCGCAACGCTCGCGAATCGATAGACGGTATCGTAGGTTTTCGCTTTGACTACCCAGCCATCCACTTCGGTAATCGCCCCCGATTGCTTGGTCACCAGGAAGGGATGCTGAGTACGTAATTGCGTGAGGGCTTTGGTTGGATCTGTTTCCGTCTTCATAAGGTAATACAGGTACGTCTTAGCCACGGTCGCGCCGCCCGAGTTGCTGACCACCTCATAAACTGAACTGTGGTCGCCGATAGCGGTGGTTCGAACAATGTCGTCCAGGCTGGGCGCCGGGGTCCAATTGATCGCAGACCAGCCGAATTGGCCCACGGCGAGTGCTGCAAGAACTGGGGTGAGCCAGCGTTTAGTGGCCTTGCGAGCGGGCATACTCGATACCTCTCCTTATCCAAGGTCGCGTAGTGTCCGGAGTTCTGCTCATGAGGCGCAAATCTGTTGTTTTTCCACATGTGCAGAACGCAGCACTTACTGCATCCAGCGATCCTGGCTGCGCAACCTCCACCCCACCCACCCCAATGTCACCGCGCGCAACCCCATGAACCCGAGAAACGCCAACCACAACCCGTGGTTGCCGAGCCCGCGCAGGGCGAATGCCTCGGGCAGGGCGATCGCCACCGATACCAGCATCGCATTGCGCATCTCGCGGGCACGTGTGGCGCCGATGAACAGGCCGTCGAGCAGGTAACTCCACACCGCCACCAGCGGCAACAGGGCCAGGTACGGCAGGTACGGGTAAGCGGCTGCGCGCACGCTGGCGATGTTGGTCTGCAGGTCGATGAACAGGTGCCCGCCCAGCAGGAACGCCGCGGCGAACAGCAGGCTGACGATCAGCGACCAGCCGCAGGCTACCACCAACGAGCGGCGCAAGGTGTCGCGCTCGCGCGCGCCTATGGCGTGGCCGCACAGGGCTTCCACGGCATGCGCCAGGCCGTCGAGGGCATAGGCGGTCAGGAGCAGACCATTGAGCAGCAGGGCATTGGCGGCCACCGTCGCCTCGCCCAGGCGCGCGCCCTGCACGGCGATCAGCAGGAATACCAGTTGCAGCGCCAGGCTGCGCAGGAAGATATCGCGATTGACCGACAGCAGCGGTCGCCACGCTTGCCAGCGGGTGAGCGCCGACCAGACGATCCGTCCGGGATGCGCGCGCAGCGCGGGCCGGGTCAGCGCCAGGCCGAGCAGGGCGGCGCTCCATTCGGCGATCACCGAGGCCCGCGCCGAGCCCAGCACGCCCCAGTCCAGGCCGAGCACGAACCACAGGTTCAAGGCGATGTTCAGCACGTTGGTGGTCAACAGGATCGCCAGCGGCGCCCGCGCGTTCTGGGTGCCGAGGAACCAGCCGACCAGGGCGTAGCTGGCCAGCGCCGCCGGCAGGCCGAGCAGGCGCGTATGGAAGAACGTCTCGGTGGCGCTGCCCAGCGCTTGGCTGGGCTGCATCGCGTGCAGCGCCAACTGGCTGAAGGGCAGGGCGAGCAGGCCGACCACCAACGCCAGCGCCAACGCCAGCAGTAACCCCTGCGCCAGCACTTGGCGCAACGCGGCACCGTCGGCGCGCCCGGCGGCCTGGGCGGCGAAGCCGGTCGAGCCCATGCGCAGAAAGCCCATCAGGCCGACCATGAAGGTGAACAGCGTGGCGCCGACGGCGACCGCGCCCAACTGGTGGGCGTGGGGCAGGTGGCCGACGACCGTGCTGTCGACCAGCGCCACCAGCGGCACCGAAACGTTCGACAGGATCATCGGCGCGGCCAGGGCCCAGACCTTGCGGTGGGTCGGGCGGTGCTGCCAGGCGGTGGACAACTGCGACATGGGGATTCCCGGATCTGTGGGGCCTTGGCGGCGCCTGGGTGTATGGCCGGCGCATTGTAGCGGCCCGGCAACCCAATCGTGCGACCGCGGTCTCACTTGCCACTTGTCGAGAGGTCAACGCCTCGACGTTGCGCTATAGTTGCTGCCCTCATCACCCCGCTGCCGAAGAGTTCCCTTTCCATGTTCAACAAAGGATTGTTGCTGGCGTGCGCGCTGGCCTTGCTCAGTGCCTGTGATTCCTCTTCCAAGGACACCCCGGTGCCAGCCGAGAAGCCGGCAGCGACCGCTCCGGCCGAACCCCGCGCAGCCAAGCGTGAGGACCCGGCAGTGCTGGCCAAGCGCTACGCTGATCGCGAACTGGCGGTGCTGGATGTCTCCGAAGTCCAGGTCGACGGCGCCAGCGCCTTGTCGATCAGCTTCTCGGTGCCGTTGGATGCCAACCAGGACTTCGCCGCCAAGGTGCACCTGGTCGACACCGTCAAGGGCAAGCTCGACGGCGCCTGGGAACTCTCCGACAACCAGATGGAGCTGCGCCTGCGCCACCTGGACCCGCAACGCAAGCTGGTGCTGACGGTGGATAAAGGCCTGCTGGCGGTCAACGGCAAGGCGCTGGCCAGCGAGTCGGTCAGCCGCCTGGAAACCCGCGACATGCAGCCCACCGTCGGCTTCGCCAGCCGTGGCTCGCTGTTGCCCACGCGCCTGGCCGAAGGCCTGCCGGTGATCGCGCTGAACGTCGACAAGGTCGATGTCGAGTTCTTCCGCGTCAAGCCCGAGCAACTCTCCAGCTTCCTCGCCAACTGGGGCCGCAACAGCAGCCTGTATGCCTACCAGTCCAAGGAAACCCTGCAGATGGCCGAGTTGGTCTACAGCGGCCGCTTCGACCTCAATCCCGCGCGCAACACCCGCGAAACCGTGCTGCTGCCCATCGCCGGCATCAAGCCGCTGCAAGAGCCGGGCGTGTACCTGGCGGTGATGCGTGCCTCGGGCACCTACGACTATTCGCAGCCCGCCACGCTGTTCACCCTCAGCGACATCGGCCTGTCCGCGCACCGCTACCGTGATCGCCTGGACGTCTTCACCCAGGCGCTGGAAGGGGGCAAGGCGCTGGGCGACGTAACGCTGGAGTTGCACGACGAGAAAGGCAAGCTGCTGGCCCAGGCCAAGACCGACGGCAAGGGCCACGCGCAGTTGCCGATCACCGCCAAGGCCGACACCCTGATCGCCACCCAGGGCGTGCACACCACGTTGCTGCGCCTGACCACCGCCGCGCTGGACCTGGCCGAGTTCGACATCACCGGCCCGCAGGCCAACCCCCTGCAATTCTTCATCTTCGGCCCGCGCGACCTTTACCGTCCGGGTGAAACCGTGCTGCTCAATGGCCTGCTGCGCGATCAGGACGGCAAGCCGGTCAAGGCCCAGCCGATCACGGTCGAAGTGCGCCGTCCCGACGAACAGGTCAGCCGCAAGTTCGTCTGGGAGGCCGACTCGAACGGTCTGTTCCAGTACCAACTGCAGTTGGCGACCGAGGCGCCGACCGGCCGCTGGCAACTGTTGCTGGACCTTGGCGGCGGACGCCAGCAGGTCTATGAGTTCCTCGTCGAGGACTTCCTCCCCGAGCGCCTGGCGCTGGAGCTCAAGGGCAGCAAGACACCGCTGAGCCCTGAAGAGACCGCCCGCATCCAGGTCAACGGCCGCTACCTCTACGGCGCGCCGGCTGCCGGCAACCGCCTCAGCGGCCAGGCCTACCTGCGCCCGCTGCGCGAGGCCGTGCCGGCGCTGCCCGGCTATCAGTTCGGTTCGGTGACCGAAGACGAACTGACCCAGGACCTGGAACTGGACGAAGTCACCCTCGACCAGGCCGGCAAGGCCACGCTGACCATCGAAAGCCGCTGGGCCGAGGCCCGTTCGCCGCTGCAATTGACCGTACAGGCCAGCTTGCAGGAGTCCGGTGGTCGCCCGATCACCCGCCGTCTGGAGCAGCCGATCTGGCCGGCCGAGCGCCTGCCGGGCCTGCGCGGTCTGTTCGACGGCGAGGAAACCGACAGTGACGCCCCGGTGCAGTTCGAAGTGCTGGTCGCCGACCGCGACGGCAAGAAACTGGCCGCCGACGACCTCAAGGTGCGGCTGATCCGCGAGCGCCGCGACTATTACTGGAACTACTCCCAGGACGACGGCTGGAGCTACAACTACAACGAGAAATTCCTCACCCAGAGCGAGGAAACCGTCAGCGTCAAGGCCGGTTCCACCGCCAAGCTGACCTTCCCGGTCGAGTGGGGCCCGTACCGCGTCGAAGTCGAAGACCCGCAGACCGGCCTGGTATCCAGCGAGCGCTTCTGGGCCGGCTACCGCGCCCAGGACAACGCCGAAGGCGGCGCGGTACGTCCCGACCAGGTCAAGCTGGCGCTGGACAAGCCGTCCTATGCCGACGGCGCCACGGCCAAGATCACCGTCACGCCGCCGGCCGCGGGCAGCGGCTACCTGATGATCGAATCCAGCGACGGACCACTGTGGTGGCAGGAAATCGACGTGCCGGCCGAGGGCAAGACCTTCGAGGTCGAGCTGGACAAAAAGTGGGCACGCCACGACCTGTACGTCAGCGCCCTGGTCATCCGCCCTGGCGAGCGCAAGGCCAACGCCACGCCCAAGCGCGCCGTCGGCGTGCTGCACCTGCCGCTCGACCGCGCCGAGCGCAAGCTGGCGGTCAGCTTGCAGGCGCCGGAGAAGATGCGTCCCAAGCAGCCGCTGAGCGTGAAGATCAAAGCCGTCAACGCCGATGACAGCGTGCCCAAGCAGGTGCATGTACTGCTCTCTGCGGTGGACGTGGGCATTCTCAACATCACCGACTTCAAGACCCCCGACCCCTTCGCCAGCCTGTTCGGCCGCAAGGCCTACGGCGCTGACCAACTGGACATCTATGGCCAGTTGATCGAAGCCGGTCAGGGCCGTCTGGCCAGCCTGGCGTTCGGCGGTGACGCCGCCCTGGCCAAGGGCGGCAAGCGCCCGAATACCACGGTCACCATCGTCGCCCAACAGAGCCTGCCGGTGACCCTGGACGACAAGGGCGAAGGTCTGGCCACGGTCGACATCCCCGACTTCAACGGCGAGCTGCGCCTGATGGCGCAGGCCTGGACCGACGAGCACTTCGGCATGGCCGAGGGCAAGACGGTGGTGGCCGCGCCGCTGATCGCCGAGCTGTCGGCGCCGCGCTTCCTGGCCGGCGGCGACCAGACCCGCCTGGCGCTGGACCTGGCCAACCTGTCCGGACGTGCCCAGCAGCTCGACGTGCAGGTCAGCACCGACGGCCAGCTCGACCTCACCGGCCCTGCGCAACAGAGCCTGAGCCTTGCCGAAGGCCAGCGCACCACGCTGATGATCCCGGTGCAGGCCCGTGGCGGCCTGGGCCAGGGCAAGGTGCAGGTGCGCGTCAACGGTCTGCAGTTGCCGGGCGAAAACGCCCAGGGCTTCGAGCGCGAATGGACCGTGGGCGTGCGTCCGGCCTATCCGGCGATGCTCAAGCACTACCGCGTGGCCTTGAAGGACCAGCCCTGGACCCTGCCGGACAACGACCTGGCCCAGTTCGAGTCGTCGGGCCTGGAGGCGACCCTGGCGCTGTCCAGCCGTCCGCCGCTGAACCTCGCCGAGCAGATCCGTGCCCTCGAAGCCTATCCCTATGGCTGCCTGGAGCAGACCACCAGCGGCTTGTACCCCTCGCTCTACGCCGATGCCGACAGCCTCAAGCGCCTGGGCATCAAGGGCGAGCCGGCCGATGTGCGCAAGCGCAAGATCGAGATGGGCATCGAGCACCTGCTCGGCATGCAGCGCTACAACGGCAGCTTCGGTCTGTGGAGTTCGGACAGCGAGGAGGAGTACTGGCTGACGGCGTACGTCACCGACTTCCTCTTGCGCGCCCGCGAGCAGGGCTACGGCGTACCCGCCGAGGCGTTGAAGAAGGCCAATGAGCGTCTGCTGCGTTACTTGCAGGAACGCAACCTGATCGAAGTCGATTACAGCCAGAACGCCGAGCACACCCGCTTCGCCGTGCAGGCCTACGCCGGCCTGGTCCTGGCGCGCAGCCAGCAGGCACCCTTGGGTGCGCTGCGCAGCCTGTTCGAGCGCCGCAGCGATGCCCGCTCCGGTCTGCCACTGGTGCAACTGGCGGTGGCGCTGGACAAGATGGGCGACAAACCGCGTGCCCAGCAAGCCTTGCAGGCGGGCCTGGCCATCGGTCGCGGCAAGGGCTGGCTGGCCGACTACGGCAGCGCCGTACGCGACCAGGCGTTGATCCTCGCCTTGTTGCAAGAGAACAACCTGGCGACCGATCAGGTCGACCAGCGCCTGTTCGCGCTGTCCGACGAGCTGGCCGCCAACCGCTGGTTGTCGACCCAGGAGCGCAACGCGCTGTTCCTCGCCGGTCGCGGGCTGTTGGGCAAGCCGGAAGGCAAGTGGCAAGCGCGCCTGGACAGCGCCGGAGAAGTGCGCGAGTTCGACAACGCCGATTCGGGCATGCTGCTCGACGGCCCGTTGCTGGCCTCGCCGCTGACCGTGCAGAACCAGAGCAGCGACACGCTGTACCAGCAACTGACGCTGTCCGGTTATCCGCGTCAAGCGCCTGCACCCAGCAGCAACGGTCTGCAGATCCGCCGCGAGTACCTGGGTATGAACGGCCAGAATGTCGACCTGCGTAACCTGCGCAGTGGCGACCTGGTGCTGGTGCACCTGGCGCTCAAGGCCCAGGAGTCGGTGCCGGATGCGCTGGTGGTGGACCTGCTGCCGGCGGGCCTGGAGCTGGAAAACCAGAACCTGGCGCAGAGCGCCGCCAGCCTGGACAACGCCAGCAGCGCGGTGAAGGAATGGCGCGAGTCGATGCAGAACGCCAGCGTGGTGCATCAGGAGTACCGCGACGATCGCTATGTCGCGGCGCTCAAGCTCGACGGCTACGGCACCACTCACCTGCTGTATCTGGCGCGGGCGGTGACGCCGGGCAGCTACCGCATCCCGCCACCGCAGGTGGAGTCGATGTACCGGCCTAACCTGCAGGCGGTGGGTGAGAGCCAGGGCGAGATGGTGGTGCGCGGTCGTTGAGACCTGCGCAGTATCGTCAGGCCGCGCTGTAGGCGCTGTGGTTCATCCGCGAACATCGGCATTGCCGATGCCCTCGCGGATGAATGGCATGCCCTCTCAATGAATGATCCAGCTCAACACCCACAGCCCCAGCACCAGCCAAATGATGCCCATCACGATCGACGCCCGCAGGAATGCACGGATCGCCGAATACAGCAGCATCAGCCCGACCACCAGGGCCAGGATGCTGACCAGCGAAGTGTCCATCCCCAAGGTGCGCGAGAGACCGTCGATGAAATTGCCGCCGGCATTGGCCAGCAGGTTGAACAGGCCACTCATGAGGTCGACGATGAATTTGATCACCGCGCCCAGCGCCTGGCCCAGCCACTCGAAAAACCCTTCTACATGCATAGCTGCTTCCTGATGATCGTTCCCAGCCTTTGGCCATCGCCCGAGCGCGTCGGTTCCCGATGCCAGGCGCACGCATAGTGCGCGGGCACACTCGCGCGGGCAAGGTGCTGCGCGTGATGCTGATCGCCAGCCTGCTGATGGCCGCCCTGCTGTGGCTGGCCGACCGTCTGTGGCCGCTGCCCATGCCGGGCGACGACCTGGCGCGGGTGGTGCTCGCCGAGGACGGCACGCCGCTGTGGCGCTTCGCCGACAGCGACGGTGTGTGGCGTTACCCGGTCAGCCCCGAGGAGGTCTCGCCGCTGTACCTGGAGGCGCTGCTGACCTACGAGGACCGTTGGTTCTACGACCATCCGGGGGTCAACCCGCTGGCCCTGGCCCGCGCCGCCTGGCTGAACCTGCGCGGCGGGCGTGTGGTGTCCGGGGGGAGCACCCTGTCGATGCAGGTGGCTCGCCTGCTCGATCCGCACGACCGCACGTTGCCCGGCAAGCTGCGCCAGCTCTGGCGCACGGCGCAGTTGGAGTGGCACCTGTCCAAGCGCGAGATCCTGCAGATCTACCTGGATCGGGCGCCGTTCGGTGGCACCTTGCAAGGCGTCGCTGCCGCCAGTTGGGCCTACCTGGGCAAATCGCCCAAACACCTGACGCCCGCCGAAGCCGCGCTCTTGGCAGTGCTGCCGCAAGCGCCCAGCCGGCTGCGCCCGGACCGCCATCCCGCGCGTGCCCAGCAAGCCCGCGACAAAGTGCTGCAACGCCTGGCCGACTATCAGGTGTGGCCTGCGCAGCGCATCGCCGAGGCGCGTGAGGAACCGCTGCTGCTGGCGCCGCGTCAGGAACCGGCCCTGGCGCCGTTGCTGGCGCGGCGGCTGAACACGCCAGACAGCCCGCCGCTGATCCGCACCACCCTCGACGCCACCTTGCAACGCCGCCTCGAAGACCTGCTGCTGGGCTGGCGCGCGCGTCTGCCCGAGCGCACCTCGGCGGCGATACTGGTGGTCGAGGCGCAGACCATGGCGGTGCGCGCCTACCTCGGCTCCATCGACCTGAGCGACGAGCGGCGCTTCGGTCACGTCGACATGGTCCACGCCTTGCGCTCACCCGGCTCCACCCTCAAGCCCTTCCTCTATGGCCTGGCCATGGACGACGGCCTGATCCACTCCGAGTCGCTGTTGCAAGACGTGCCGCGACGCTACGGCGACTATCGACCCGGCAACTTCTCCATGGGCTTCAGCGGGCCGGTGTCGGCCAGCTCGGCGCTGGCGCTGTCGCTCAACCTGCCGGCCGTGCAGTTGCTCGAGGTTTATGGGCCCAAGCGCTTCGCCGCGAAGCTGCGCATTGGCGGCGTGCCGTTGGTGCTGCCGCCCTTGGCCGAGCCGAACCTGTCACTGATTCTCGGCGGTGCGGGCAGTCGCCTGGAGGACTTGGTCGGTGGCTACGCCGCGCTGGCCCGGCAGGGCCGCAGTGCACGGATCCGCCTGCAACCGCAGGACCCGCTGTTGGAACGGCCGCTGCTGTCGCCAGGCGCGGCCTGGATCGTGCGGCGCATCCTCAGCGGTCAGGCGCGCCCGGACCGCGATCCGCATGCCGAACTGGTGCAGCGCCCGCAACTGGCCTGGAAGACTGGCACCAGCTATGGCTTTCGCGACGCCTGGTCGATTGGCGTCGGCCCGCGCTACCTGATCGGTGTGTGGATCGGCCGTCCCGATGGCACGCCGGTGCCGGGCCAGTTCGGCCTGGCGTCGGCGGCGCCGTTGATGCTGCAGGTGCACGACCTGCTGAGCAACCGCGACCGCCAGCGCGGTATCGCGATGCCGGTGGAGAACGTGCCCGCCAGTGTCGGGGTGGCCGCGATCTGCTGGCCGCTGGGGCAGCCGATGAAGCGCCAGGATCCGCAGTGCCGCCGCCAGCGCTTCGCCTGGACCCTCGACGGCACCACGCCGCCGACCTTGCAGGCGGCCGACCAGCCGTTGGGCCTGGGCCTGCGCGAAACGGTCTGGGTCAATGAGCGCGGCCTGCGCGTCGACGCCCGTTGTACAGGCGCGCAGGCGCAGGACATCGCCCTGTGGCCGGCGCCGCTGGAGCCTTGGTTGCCGCGTGTGGAGCGGCGCAGCGCGCGACTGCCGGCGATCGACCCCAACTGCCCGCCGCAAGTACCGCCCAGCGCGCCACCGTTGTCGATCGTTGGCGTACGCGGCGGCGATCACTTGCGCCGACCGTTGACCAGCCACGAGCCCTTGCAGGTGCAAGTGTCGGCCTTGGGTGGAGCAGGGCGGCGCTGGTGGTTCCTCAATGGCACGCCGCTGGGCGAGACCGAGGGTCAGGACAGCCTGGCCCTGCACCTGGAGCAGCGCGGTCGCATGGAGCTCAGTGCCCTGGACGAGAGCGGCGAGACGGCGCGGGTGGAGTTTCAGGTGGGCGAGTGAAGCCGTGCCTGGCGCCGCTCAGCGCCTGAGCGCCTGTACCGAGACCTTGGGGAACAGGTTGTCCAGCGTTTCCAGCAAGCGGGCGTAGTAGATCGGCTTGCGAAACAGGTCGAGCACTTGCAGACGCAGCAGGTCGCTGACGTCGTTGAGGTCGGCATGCCCGGACATGACGATCACCGGCAGGTGCTGGCGCGCGGTGTGATCGCGCAGACGCTGGATCAAGGCGATGCCGCTCTCTTCGGGCATGCGCAGGTCAGTGATGACCAGGCCCACGTCGGGATAGCGGGTGAGCTGCTGCAACGCGACTTTCACCGAGGTTGCGGTGTGACAGGTGAAACCCTCGTTTTCCAGCAGCTCAGCCAGCTCCAGCAAGGCGTCTTCCTCGTCGTCCACCAAGAGAATCTGCTGGCGTGAGGAAGCGTTCGGCATGATGGACTCCTGGTTGCCGTAGAGAAGGTCGCAAGGCGTCGATCACGCTCACAGGGCTCCTGAGATGGAGGTGAACAGGGCTGTGATCTTGGTCGAGATGGTCGGTACGAACGGCACCAGCACCACCGCGACCATCGCGGCGATCAGCGCATATTCGATACCCGACGCACCGTCCTCGCGGCGGATGAAGTTTTTCAAGTGTAGAAGGATCTGCGGCAATTGCATGGCATCGCTCCCTGCGCCCACGGCGCTGCTGTCAGGACGTGGCGGAATAACGTCCATTTGCCATCACAGGATTGCCAAGCTGACGCAGCCTGCAAATGTAAGAAGGTATTAGCACTAAAGTGCGCATCGCATTCGGGTGAGTTAACTGCCTGTTTTGCAAGCAGATGAATGTGAGTCGAAAAAAAATCCGACCGCCGCTCATGGCGATTGATGGGCGCTGCGCTACCGTGCAATAGCGAAATAGTTCCTTTTTGCTAGCACGGGTCAACTCGCACGGAGGCGGATATGAGCAGTCGCACGACCCTGTTCCTTGCTCTGGCGTTTTTGCTCGCAGCCTTGCTGGCCGGATACTGGGGCCTGATGCTCAGTCGTCCCGCCGAGCTGCCCGAACCGGTCGAAATCACACCCCCAGCGCCAGCCGCTGAAATCGTCTCGGCGCTGTCCGCCCCGGCCGCCGAACCCACCGGATCGCCGATCGTGGTGCTGCGCAGAGCACTGCCTGCCAATACGCCCCTGAGCGAAGACGACGTGCTGCTTGAGCATCTTCAAGTGGTGCCCGCCGGTGCCTTCGAACGTTTCGACCAGGTGCTCGGGCGCAGCAGCGACCGGCCCCTGGCCGCTGGCAGTTGGTTGGCCGAGTCGAGCTTTCAGCGCGGTGGACCCTTGGCGCGGATGATCCGCAGCCACGAACGTGCGGTGACCCTCGGCGTGGACGAGGTGGTGGGCGCGGCTGGGCAACTGGACCCGGGCGACTACGTGGACGTGCTGTTGTACCTGCGTGAGGAAAACCGCAACCCGCAAGCGTCGGCGCAGGTGGTGTTGTCGGCACTGCGCGTGCTCAGCGTCAACGAGCAGGTGGGCCTGGCCAACGACGGTCAGCCCGCGCAGAGCGCCGAGCAGCAACAGGCCCGACGGGAACAGCAAGCGCCACGTGCGGCCAGCACGCGCACCGTGACCCTGGCCGTGCCCGAGGCCCAGGCTAGCCGACTGATGCTTGCCGCCCAGGTCGGCACGTTGCGTCTGGCCGTGCGCAGTGCCGACGAACAGCGCCTGGCGCACTACTGGGCCGATGTCGCGCCAGCGCCCCCCGCACCGTCCGCCGAGCCCCTGCGTTTCGACCAGTTGTCCCGTGCCCCCGCGCCGGCCACGACGGCGCGCGCCGTGGCCCAGGGCATGCAGATCATTCGCGGGGCGAAGACCGCCCACGCCAACCAGACGCCATGACCAGGCAGGATGCAGCGATGCGATGTTCCGAACGCAGTCTCAAACAGGTCGGCACTGTGCTGCTGTTGCTGGCGGCGTTGTCACCACCGGCCCAGGCCGCGCTGTCGGGCTGCGAGGCGGTCAACCGGCTACCGACGGTGATCGAGATCGCACAGGGCCAGCAGCAGGAACTGCGCCTGCCGCTGGTCATCGGCCGGGTCGCGGTGGGCGAGCCGACGGTGGCCGATGTGCAGGCCAGCGGCGAGCGTGCGGTGCTGCTGACCGGCGTCGGCGCGGGCAACACCACCTTGATGCTCTGGACCGCGTGCGCGGCCGCGCCGCACCGGGCGATGCTGTTCGTCAAAGGACGCGCCAGCAGCGACATGGACCCGGCCAGTGTGCTGCCATCCCAGGATGCCCAGTTGCCGAGCCAGGTGCAGGCCGACATTCGCTTCGTCGAGGTGCGCCGCAACAAGTACCAGGAAGCTGGCGCGCGGCTGTTCCTGAATGGGTCCAGCAAGAGCCTGTTCGGCTCGCCCGGCACCGCGCCTGCCGGCACGGCGGTGACGCCTGGCGCGGTGCCCATCGCCCGCCCGGCGATCCCGCTCGACGATGGCGTGTTCAACATCGTCTGGGGCAGCAGCAAGATCCTCGCGGCGATCAACGCCCTGGAAAACAGCGGCTTCGCCTATACCCTGGCGCGCCCCAGCCTGACCGTGCTCAGCGGCATGACCGCCAGCTTCCTGGCCGGCGGCGAGATTCCGGTGCCGGTGCCCAGTGCCGGCAGCGACAACATATCGATCGAATACAAGGAGTTCGGCGTGCGCCTGTCGCTGACGCCGACCGTGGTCAGCCGCGAGCGCATTCTGCTCAAGGTCGCCCCCGAGGTCAGTGACCTGGACTACTCCCGCCCGGTGGTCATCGCCGGCACCCAGGTGCCAGCGCTCAGCGTGCGCCGCACCGACACCAGCATCTCACTGGCCGATGGCGAGAGCTTCATCATCAGCGGCCTGGTGAGCAACAGCACGCGCTCTTCGGTGGACAAGTTGCCGGGCCTGGGCAACCTGCCGATTCTCGGCGCGCTGTTCCGCCAGTCCAGCGTGCAACGCGACGACACCGAACTGCTGATGATCGTCACGCCGCACCTGGTCCAGCCGTTGGCCGCCAATGCACGCCTGCCGGCGTTGCCCGGTGAGACGCTGCGTCGCTACGACCCCAGTTGGGGCCATTTGTTTTTCCAGGAAAAAGGCGACTTTCAAGGACAAGGGGGGTTATCCCGATGAACGACAGCCTCAATCCCACCTACCTGGCCATTACCCGCAATGAAGACGACCTGCACTGGCTGCAGGATGCCCTGGCGCCCCAGGGCCAGGTGATCGGTGCCAGCGCCGGGAGCCTCGACGAGTTGCTGGCGCTGGTCGATGTCACGTTCAGCAACCTGGTGTTCATCGGCCTGGACCGCGAGCAGTTGGTCGCCCAGTGCGCCTTGATCGAAGGCGTGCTGGAAGCCAAGCCGATGCTGGCGATCGTGGTCCTGGGCGATGGCATGGACAATCAGTTGGTGCTGCACGCGATGCGCGCCGGGGCACGCGACTTCGTCGCCTATGGCTCGCGGGCCAGCGAAGTCGCCGGGCTGGTGCGTCGGCTCGGCAAACGCCTGCCGACGGTCACCAACAGCCCGGCCCTGGGCGGCCTGACCGTGCTCTACGGCGCCCAGCGTGGCGCCGACGGTGCGCTGCTGACCAGCCACCTGGCGCGGGTGGTGCAGGACAGCGGCCAGCAGACCCTGCTGCTCGACCTCGGCCTGCCACGCGGTGACAGCCTGGCCTTGCTCGGCCTGGAGGCCTCGTTCCATTTCGGCGATGCGTTGCGCCACCTGCGCCGGCTCGACAGCACCCTGATCGACAGTGCCTTCACCCGCGACAAAGGCGGCCTGCGCCTGCTCGGTCACGCCGAGTACGACGAGCCCCTGGCGCAGACCAGCGCCGCCGAGCTGTACATGCTGCTCAGTGCGTTGCGCCAGCACTTCCAGCACATCGTCGTCAACCTCACCGGGCAGGCCGACAGCGAGGCACTGCGCACCTTGGTCAGTCACTGCGACAAGCTGATCGTCTACACCGACCAGAACATCCTCGACTGCCGTCGCAACCTGGACGTGCTCGACGCCTGGCGCGAGCGCGGCATCAAGCTGGAGCACGCCAGCCTGCTGGTCGATCGCTACCTGCGCAACGTCGCGCCCGACGCCGATGCACTGGCCCGACGCTACGCCCTGCCGCTGCTCAAGGTCATGCCCGACAGCCCCGAGGTGCGCCTGAACGTGAAGAATCAGGGCCTGAGCCTGTTCGAGCTGGCCCCACGGGAAAGCTTGACCCAAGCGCTGCGCGGCCTCGGCGAGCGCCTGGCGCGGCGCTCGGAAACCCTTGCGCCGCCGAGCCTGCTCTGGCTGCGCCGGCTGTGGGGCAGCCGATGAACGGCGACCAGCCCTTTGGCGGTCAACGCCAGGCGGGCGCCGATCCACACGCGCTCAAGCGCGCGCTGCACCGCTTCGTCATCGACGCCATCGAGGACAGCGGCCGCAACCTGCTCGAAGGCGCACGTCCCGCGCTGACCCCCTTCGTGCTCGAACAGGTGGCCGATTACGTCGGCCGTCTGCGCCTGGCGCTGTCGCGCTACGAGATGGAGCGCCTGGCCGAGGAACTGGTGGACGAGCTGACCGGCTTCGGTCCCCTGGAGGTACTGCTGCGCGACCCCAGCGTCACCGAGATTCTGGTCAACGGGCCGCACCGGGTGTTCGTCGAGCGGGCGGGACTGTTGCAGGAAACCGACCTGCGCTTCATCGACGCGCACCATGTCGAGCGGGTCATGCAGCGCATCCTGGCGCCGCTGGGCCGGCGTCTGGACGAGTCCTCGCCGATGGTCGATGCGCGCCTGCCCGATGGCAGCCGGGTCAACGCGATCATCCCGCCCGTGGCCTTGGACGGCCCGTGCCTGTCGATCCGCAAGTTCCGCCAGGACATGCTCAAGAGCGCCGACCTGCTGGCCACCCGCGCCATCGACCAGGCCATCTTCGATTTCTTCGAGCGCGCCGTGGCGCGGCGCTGCAACATTCTGGTCAGTGGCGGCACCGGCACCGGCAAGACCACCTTGCTGAACATCCTCAGCCAGATGATCGCGCCGCGCGAGCGCCTGGTGACCATCGAAGACGTGGCCGAGCTGCAGTTGAATCATGGCCACGTGGTGCGTCTGGAAACCCGTCCGCCGAATGCCGAAGGCCATGGCGAGATCAAGCCCAGCGAACTGATCCGCAACGCCCTGCGCATGCGCCCGGACCGCATCATCCTCGGCGAGATTCGCGGCGCCGAGGTGCTCGATGTGCTCACGGCGATGAACACCGGGCATGACGGTTCGATGAGCACGGTGCACGCCAACAACGCCCAGGACGCGTTGTTGCGCCTGGAGACGCTGGTGGGGCTGAGTGGTCGGCAGATCGCCGAAAAGACCTTGCGGCAAATGATCTGCGCGGCCCTGGACGTGGTCATCCAACTGACCCGCCTGCCCGATGGACGACGCTGCGTCAGCGAGGTGCTGGAAGTGGTCGGGGTACGTGAAGACGTGTACGTGACCAACACCTTGTTTCGCCTCGACCGACGTGGCACCGACACCTTCCTGCGCGAGGCCCTCAATCCGGCGGGCAGCAAGTTGCGCCAGGACGGCGTGCTGTGATCGGCCCGCTGCTGCTGACCCTGGCCCCGGCGTTGCTCGGCGCCGCCGTGCTGCTGCTGCGCCAGGTGCGCTACAAACGTGGCGAGGAACGCGCCCTGCGTCGCCTGGGACGCGCCTGGCAAGCGCAGAGCGGCACAACGCGGCGCGACTGGCTCGAGCCGAGGCTGCAGCGCGCCGGGCTCGGCGCTGCCGAATGGCCCGTGCGACGGATACTGTCGCTGTGGCTGGGACTGGCCCTGCTGGCCGCGCTGATGATCCGCTGGCAGGTCGCGCTGCTGCTGTTGCTGGGCCTGCCCTTGGCCGGTTATCTGTACCTGGGCTGGCGCGCGCGTCGGCGCATGCGTCAGCTCATCGAACAACTGCCCGGCCTGCTCGATGCCAGCGTCCGCAGCCTGAAGGCCGGACGAACCCTCAGCGATGCAGTGCTCGGCGGCATCGAGGGCACCCGTGAACCGCTGCACTCGACCCTGAGCAAAGTCCGGCGCAGCGTGCAACTGGGTGTGCCGCTGGACGATGCGCTGAGCGAGCTGGCCGAGCTGTACGACCAGGACGAGTTGCGGCTGTTCGCCCTGGGCCTGCGCATCAACCAGCGCCATGGCGGCAACGCCAGCGAGCTGATGGAGAACCTGATCCGCATGATCCGCGAGCGTGAGCAGGGTATCCGCCAGCTCAAGGCGATGACCGGCGAAACCCGCGTCACGGCGTGGGTGCTCGGTGCCCTGCCGCTGTTCATGGTCGGCTATTTCCTGGTGGTCAACCCGGCCTACTTGATGCAGCTCTGGCACGACACCAGCGGGCAAATGATGTTGTTGCTGGCGTTCGCCTTGCAGACGCTGGGCTGTGTGGTGCTGTGGCGCATGATGAGGAGCCTGTGACATGGCCTGGCTGATCTGCGCGTTGTGCCTGCTGATCGCCGCCGCGCTGCTGGGCCTGCAGGCCAGCCGTCAATTGCAGGCGCGCCATCGGGTCGGCCGCCGCCTGCAGGGGCGACTGGGGCGCGAACAGCGCCTGGGCGATCTGCTTCACGCCCTGGGCAGCAGTGGCCTTGGTCAGCGCCTGCAACGCCTGGATGGCGAAAGCCAAGGGTTGCTCGACCGCATCGGCTGGCGCCGCAGTCGCCAGCGTGCACTGTTCGCGGCCGCGCAGTTGGGCCTGCCGTTGCTGGCACTGGGGCTGGCCTTGCTACTGCAGCACGCGCTGCTGGGTGAGCAGACCCCGCACTGGCCGGTGCTGCCGCTGTGTGCATTGGTGCTGGGCTATCTGCTGCCCAAGCGGGTGCTGGCGTGGGCCGCTGCACGGCGGCAGCGCCGCATCGCCGAGGAGGTCAGCCAGATGATTGCGCTGCTGCGCATCCTCTTCGAGACCGGCTTGGCCGTGGAGCAGGCGCTGCGTGTGCTCAGCGTAGAGGGACGCGGCCTGCTTCCGGAACTCAGCGAGGAACTGCGGCAGTTGTTGCAACGGGTGGATTCCGGCATGGCGCTGGGCGCGGAACTGGACAAAAGCGCGCGACTGCTGGCGGTGGACGAGTTCACCGATACCTGTGTGATTCTCCAGCAACTGCTGGTGCAGGGCAGTGGCGCGATGAAGTCGTTGCAGGCGCTCAAGACCTTGCTCGACGACAGGCACCTGACGGGCTTGCAGGAGCGTGTGTCGAAGATGTCGGCAAAAATGTCGGCGGTGATGATGCTGTTCCTGTTCCCGGCCTTGCTGATCGTGCTGGCCGGGCCGGGTTTTTCCGCGTTGGCGCGGGCTTTGGGAAGCTAGCTTTGTTTGAAAAGTCTTGAGACGAAGGTCAGGCAAGGCGAAAACCGCCGAGGAACGGTCGGAGTCGCGCTCGACTTTACGAGTTGTAAATGAGCATTCCGACCGGGCTGGCGATCCAGGCGGTTTTCAACGCAGCATCACCGAGTATCAAGGCTTTTCAGACGAAGCTTAGGGAGAGGCGATGAAAGCGATGCTAGTGTGGAGTTGCCTGGTGCTGCTGGGCGGGTGCGCGGCGCAACCGTCGCCAGGACTGGGCACGTTGTTCGGCGCTGGCGCATGCGCCAAACCTGACGCTGACCAGCAACTGGCGCTGAACTTGGCCGACGAGATGCTCAACGAAGGACGGCCCCACGCCGGCCTGGCGCACCTGGAGCAGTTGCCCGAGCGCCTCGATCCGGTTCGCCTGCGCAAGGCGCAGGTCTCGCGGCTGCTCGGGCGCAGCGAGGCCGAGCCCTTGTACCGCAGTCTGCTCGGCGGCTGTCTGGCCGCCCAGGGCGAGCACGGCCTGGGGCAGTTGGCGGCGGCCCGTGGCGATGACCTGCTGGCCTTGCAGCATTTGCAGCGCGCCGTGCGCCTGGCGCCGACCGATGAGCGGGTGCGCAACGACCTGGGCGTGGTGCTGATGAACCTGGGACGCTTCGAGCCGGCGCGCTTCGAACTGCTCACCGCCCTCGAACTGCAAGACGACCAGCGCCTGCCGGCGATCAACCTGGTGACGCTGGCGTTGGTGCAGGACGACTGGCAGCAAGCCAGCGATCTGGTGAGTCGTCTGCGCCTGGGGCCGGAGCAGTTTGCCGAGGCCCAGGCGAGGGCACGGCAGGTCAAGTCGAGCGGGCGCGGTTCGCTCGCCGCGGCCAAGACCGCAGCTGACGTGGTCAACTGAGCGGTCGAGGAGGCGGAATGATCAGATACCTTGTGCTGCTCATCGGCAGTGTCGGTCTGGGCGTGGTGCTGGCGCAGGAACGGCCGCCAGCACCTGCCACCGAGACCGCCGCCGAAGCCTGGCTGCGCGTCCAGGCCAGTGGTGCGCAGGCTTCACCGCGCGACCAGGCGCAGACCGCGCAGGAGCGCGAGCGCGCCCTGCAGCGTTGGTTGGACAGCTACAAGCACCCCATTCCTCAGTACCTGCGCCGGCCCAGTGCGAAGACGGCGGACAACTGATGACGCCGGCTAATGGGCCGTGAAGCGCTGGTGCAACGGTGAAGCACTGGGCGCCAGGGCCAGCGCCAGTTGCGTGCGGTTATGCAGCCGAGTCAGACGCAGCACCTGCGACACGTAGAGTTTCACCGTGTTTTCGGTGATCCCCAGCTCGCAGGCGATCTGGTAATTGGTCTTGCCCTGGCTGACCAACAGGGCCACCTCCAACTGGCGCGGTGACAGCTTCTCGAATAGCGGCGGTAACTCGCCCGGCGCGTCCTCGACATCGTCGGCACGCCGGTGGGCGCCCTGGCCACGGGCCTTTTCCAGATCCTGATACAGCGTGTCGATGGACTCGGCGAGTTCTTGCAGGCGCTGGTTGAGGTTGCCCAACTGCTGGACGTTGCTGCGCCGCTCCAGCAAGGCCTGCTCCCCGCGTCGCAGGCCCTCGAGCAATTCGGCCATGTCCATGGGTTTCTGGTAGTAGTCGGAGAAGCCCTCGCGCAAGGCGCGGATCACATCCTGCTTGTCGGCGTGGCCGGTCAGCATGATCGCTTCGAATGGCCGCTGCTCGCCTGCGATGAGTTTGAGTGCTCGGACCAGCTCCACACCGTCCTGATCGGGCATGTGCAGGTCACACACCACCAGGCCAATGGCTTCGTCGGCCGCGTAGCGCTCAAGGGCTTGGGCGGTGGAGTTCGCCGGCACGCACCCATAGCCTGCGCTCTCGAAGTACTCGCACAACTCCTCGACGATCATCGGTTGATCGTCGACCACCAACACTTTCACTTCACTTGCGCCTTTGTTCACGTTCAACTCCCTGTTGGTACGGATACCGCTCCGTGGCCATACCGGCCGACAACACGCGTGATGCCTTGCAGACACGCCAATTTCGCGCCGCAGGAGTTTGGACCGCACGGTCATTTATTGGATCCATACAGATGTCAGGAGAAAGCCCGACAGCACATAGGGCGCGAAGGGTTGCTTGTCACCCATTTGTTCGGCCAGGTGCTGCAGGCGCTTTTTCACCTTGGGATTGGCCAGCGTCCACAACCGCCGACGGCAGATCAACCACACCAGGACGCTCACCCCTGCGCCGATGAAGGTGCCGAGCACGTACTGCTGACTGGTGGCCAGGGCCAGGGCCCCGAGCAACTTGACGTCGGCGGCGCCAAAGCGGCCGAGCCAGTAGCCGGGCAAGGTCAGCAGCATCACGATGGCCAACGCCCAGCCGGCATCGCTGGCCTCTGCGCCGATCCAGCTCTGCCCGGTCACGAACAGCCACACCAGTGCACACGCGGCCACACCCAGGGTCAGGCTGTTGGAAATCTGTCGTTGGCGAACATCTTGTTCGGTGCACAAGGCAAGCCACATCAGAAGAACAATGCTGTGCATTTGGCAAATGGCCATCCATCTTCGTTGAACGGGTTCTATGCTGTCATTCAGGAATCATAGTCAGGGTAGACGCGATCATGCAGGCAAGCCCGGCACGACGGCAAAAAGGCGCGGCAGCCATCGAATTTGTCGCAGTCTTCCTGCTGTTCTTCGCAGTGTTCTACGGCTTGGTCAGCTATGCGCTGCCGATGCTGATGCTGCAGTCGTTTCATCACGCCAGCAGTGAGGCGGTGCGTCGCTGCGTGGCCTTGGACCCGGCCAGCAGCAGCCATGCGGCCGACGTGCAGACCCTGGCGCGCCAGGTGGTGGCCCGGCAGTTGAGCTGGATGCCCGCAGCGCTGGATTTCCAGCCGGCCAGCGATGTGCGGGTGACCTTGAGTGCCGACAAGGTGCTGACCGTGGTCATCGACTACCCGAAGCGCAAACTGACCCGCGTGCTGCCCTTGCTGGTGCTGCCGATGATCGGCGAGGTGCCGCGCTTGCCCCAGCGTCTGCACGCCGAAGCGAGCGTGCAACTGTGAGCGGGGCGTTCGAACGTTGGCTGGGCGGCGGCCAGCCGCTGGCGGGGGCGAGCGTGCCGGCGGTCGGCCTGCAATTCTGGCTGGACGAGCAGGGTGGCGTGCAGCACGTGGGCGGCCCGTTGCGTGCACAGTTGCCGCCTGTGGCGCAACGCGCGGTTCGGGTGCAGGACGCGCTGTTGCCGCACAGCGCAGTGGTGCTCGAAGGCGCGCCTCAGGACTGGCAAGGCCAGACATTGGATCTGGATTTCCCGACTGTGCAGGGGTCGCCGTTGCGCACCCGTGGTTGGCTGCAACGCCAGGGCGCAGGCTGGTTGCTGCAACTGTTCGATATCGGTGATCTGCTGGGTGCGCAGCAGCATCAGGCCGTGCGCGATGACGTCCAGCGGCTGGCCGTCGAGATCGGCCGTGCTGTACGCGAATGCACGGGCGAGCGTCTGCTGCCGGTGATTGCCCAGCAGTTGCAGCGCCTGGCCGAGCACTGGCAGGCCCGCGCGGTGCAGGTGTGGTGCCATGAGCAGGGCGATTGGCATAGCCACGCCGCGAGCGATCACCACTGGCCCTGGGCAGCGCAAGCGCAGGTGCGGCCTTGGCTGCATGTCTTGGCGCAACAGGGCGATCTCGATGACCGCGCGCTGGCTGAACTTCAGGTGCTGTGTGGTGGCCTGCCGCTGCGGGTGCTGCCTTACCGAGAAGGCGGACAGGTCCAGGCCTGCCTGCTGTGCGTGGCGGCCGAGGCGCCGTTCGCCCAGGCGGCCAGCGAGGCGCTGGTGCAGGCACTGCTCGACCCGTTCCTGGCGCGCTGGCGCCAGCAGCAAATGCAGCGCAGCACCGACCACTTGCACGACTTGCAGCGTCAACTCGGGGCCGGTGGCTGGCGCTGGTTGCCGGACGGACTGCTAGAACTGGAGGCGGCCCTGGCCGAACGTCTTGGCCTGCCATGCGCCGTCAGCATCGAGCACTGGCTGGAGCAACTGCACCCGGCGGACCGCGAAGCGGCGCGGCTGGCGTTGCAGCAGGTGCGCGAGGGGCAGGCGCTGAGCCTGGACCTGCGCTTGTCCCAGGCCGACGCCCAGGGCGATACCCGCTGGCTGCACTGGGTCGGCGCGCTGCATGGCGGCCAAGTGCGCGGCGTGGTGCTCGACATCAGCGCGCTGAAGGCCCAGGAACAGCAAGCCGGTGCTGCTCGCGCGCGCCTGGAAAACCTCATCGCCAGTTCGCCCGCCGTGATCTACGTGCAACGCTACGACGAAGGTGCGCTGCACAGCGCGTTCTTCAGCGCCAGCCTGGAGCCGCTGCTTGGCTGGCGCAGCGACGGCGAGCAGGTACGCCAGCCGGGGCTGGCGGTGCATCCGCACGACCGTGAGCAGTGGCTGGAGCGCACCCGTACGCTGCTGCGCGAAGGGCAGGTACGCTGCCGCTATCGCCTGCGCGACCAGCTTGGCGGCTATCACTGGATCCTGGACGAGGCGCGCCTGCTGCGCGACGACCTCGGGCAGCCACTGGAAGTGGTGGGCTTGTGGCTGGACGTCAGCGACGCCACCGAGGCCGCCGAGCGCGTGCGCCAGAGCGAGGAACGCTACCGGGCGCTGGTCGATGACTCGCCGGCGATGATCTGCCGCTACCGGCCCGATCTGCAGGTGCTGTTCGGCAACCGGCCGTTGGCCGACTACCTGGAGTGCGCGCCGGACCAGCTCGCCGGGATGAACCTGGGCCGGTGGTTGTCCGACGGCGATCGCGAGGCGTTCGTGCAGCGCTTGGCCAGCCTGACCCCGGAGCAGCCGCTGAGCAGCGCTGAAATCTGCCTGCAACTGCCTGGGCGCGAGCAGGCCTGGTGGGTGTGGGCCGACCGAGGGCTGTTCGATGCGCAGGGTCGCTTGCTCGAGGTGCAGGCGGTCGGACGCGACAACACCGAGGTGCGGCGCAGTCAGCGGCAGTTGTTGCAAGGCGCCAAGATGGCCACGCTGGGCGAGCTGGCCACCGGGCTGGTGCACGAGATCAACCAACCGTTGAACGTGATGCGCATGGCCGTGACCAACAGCCTCAAGCGCCTGCACAGCGGCACGGCGGATGTGCCGTACCTGAGCGAAAAACTGCAGCGTATCGAGACCCAGGTCGAGCGTACGGTGCGGCTGGTGGAGCACATGCGCGTGTATGGCCGGCGCTCCGAGCTGGAGCGCCAGGCGTTCGTCGCCTGGCGAGCGGTGGACGGGGCCTTGGCGCTGCTGGGCGAAGGGTTGCGCGGCAAGGGCGTGAAGGTGCAGGCAGAGTCGCCTACGTCGGCGTTGCAGGTGCTGGGGCACCCGGATCAGTTGGAACAGGTGCTGATCAACCTGATGGTCAATGCCCGCGATGCGTTGCTCGAACGTCGAACGCCGGCACCGTGCATTCGGCTTGCGCAGCAGCGGGTGGACGGGTGCGTGTGCCTGCTGGTCGAGGACAACGCCGGCGGCATCGACCCGCGTCTGTTGGGGCGGATCTTCGAGCCGTTCTTCACCACCAAGCCGGCGGGGGTCGGCACCGGCCTGGGGCTGTCGGTGAGCCACGGCATCATCGAAGCCATGGGCGGCACGCTGGAGGTCGCCAATGCCGAGCACGGGGCGTGCTTTCGCGTGGTGTTGCCGCTCTACAGCACCAGTTGAGCGCGGCCGCTGGAGCAACTGAGGTTGGCACCCACCTCGGCGCCCACCAGATCGACGCCGAGCACTTTGAGCAGCGCATTGACCAGTGGGTCGAGCAACGGGCCGAGCAGGCCTCTGATCAAGGGTTCGACAATGGCCTTGACGCCGCCGAGCACGCTGGCCACCCCGCTCAGCAGCTCGCCCAGGCCGCTGTTGCCGGAGGGCTTGTAGGCCTGCAGTTGGATGCCCTGCAGGGTGTCGGCCAGGCTGCTCACCACGCGGTCGTTGGCGTTTTGCAGCATCAGGTAGGCCGGCGGCTGACCGATGTTCGGCGGCAGGCTGTCCGGCCCCTGGAACACCAGCGTGCGCGCCTGCGCGCCGCTGCCGAGCACGGTGCTGTCGACCCGCAGGCCGATACCGCCCCCGACGAAGGGCACCCGCGGCTCGCACTCACCCAAGGGCAGCAGCAGCAGGCGTGTACAGCGCTTGCTGCCGATGTCGATCAGCGCTAGCGCCTTGATCGCTGTGGTGCCTTGGCTGAAGAACGCATCGGCTGAGGCGAATTGGCCGACCGCGATTTTCACGGCCGAGGTCTGGCTGCGCGTGGACAGGCGCTTGGGCGAACAGCTGAAGGCGTTCACGGCAGTGGGCGCGAAGCGGGTGCTGGCCTCGGCGACCTCCAGGCCGATGTCCAGGTGCAGCGTGCCGGGCACCAGTTTGATGTCGCTGACGGTGCAGGGAATGCCAATCAGGCACAGCACCGATTGCACGGTGCTGACCAGGTTGAGGCTGAGCAGATTGTTGACCACGTTGGTCAGTGGCGCGGCCAGGTCGAGCACGGCGTTGACCAGGCCGAACACGCCGTCGAGCACGGGCAGGTCGAGCGAGACCATCGCCCTGACCTGGGCCGTGTGCACCTGCAAGGTGTCGCGGCGAGGATCGCCGACCGCCGAGATCTGCTGCGGCTCGATCACGTTCAGGCGGACCCGGCCGTTGACCAGGCCCAGCACGTCGAGTGGCAGGTCGACGTTCACCGCCCGCTCGCGCGCCGCCAGTTGGATCACCCCTTGCACCAGTTGCAGCAGTTGCACGTTGGCGTCCAGCCCGGCCTCGGTCGTGCCGTTCTGGATGTCGAGGATATCGCCCAGGCGCAGCAAGGTGCTGTCGCCGCTGGCCAGGGCGACCTTGCCCAGGTTGCTGGCCACCTCCAGCGCGGCGCCGCCGCGTTGCAGCACCTTGACGGCGGCCTGCAACAGTTGCGTGGCGCTGGCGTTGGCATTGAGCAACTGCTGGTAGTCGCCGACCTTCACGCCCAGGTCCAGCGCCAGTTGGTCGAGGTAGCCGAGCAGCTTGACGTCGGTGTTGGCCAGGCCCCGCCAGCCGGCAAGCTCCAGTTGTGTGCCGCCGCCCAGGGCGCCCAGCAGGCCGTTGAGCAGTGCCGACTGCCGGGAATCGACCGTGGCCAGGGTGGTGCGCAGGCTGAGCATGGCCTGGGGCGGGGAGGGCGCCGCCGCCACGGCCTGGGCGCGCAGGGTGGTAGTCGGCGGCAGGCGATTGCCCTGCAGCAGCGCGTGCACGCCTCCTGCGACGCTGCTGGCGACGGTGCGCGACACCTCTACGCGAATGGCGTCGTGGCGGTTGTCGTCACGGGTGAAGCGGCGCAGGTGGTCGTCAGCGCTCAGGACGTAGCCGCAGGTGGCCTGTAACGGGCCATCGGGCGCATGGCCGTTGCGGCTGGCGGCCGTGCGCGCGATGGCGCTGGCCGAGGGACCGCTGCCGGTGCACACGGCGAACTGCCCGGCGGCTTCGAGCGCCGCCATATCGGCGATGCGCTGCAACTTGCGTTGCTCCAGGTAGAGACGGCCGCTGTCGACGACCAGCAACAGCATCAGCAGGGCCAGACCCAGGGTGATGACGGCCATCAGGCCGATCGCGCCGCGTTGGCGCGCAGCGGAAGTGGACAGCACGGGCACTCCTTTGCAGGCGGCGCGCCTTGCTTGGCGTGTGCGGTCCAGTGAGTGTAGTCAGGGTGATGGCGTCTTGCCGTATGAGCAGGCGAGCGGCGAGCCGGTTGGCCTTGGGGCGCGCGTGCGCCCTCGGGCCTGGAACCCCGACGCCGGGTCAGCGCGGTGGGTAGTTGCCCATGACTTGCGCCACGGTTTTCTGGATCGCCGCGTTGCGTTCCTGCGGGCTGGGCGGGTAGCTGTTCATCACCTGTTCGGCACTGCCGCGCCACACCAGCTTGCCGTCGCGCCCGTCGAGCAGGTCGACCTGGATGGTCGCCACCTTGTAGTCGACGCTGCGGGTTTCGTTGTACATCGGTCCGCCCCAGTAGCCTCCCCAATAGCCGCCCCAGCCGCCGCCATAGTTGGTGGTGACCTGCTGCTGGCGGTCTTCGACGATCAGGTACGCGCGCACCTTCACGTCCGCTCGCGCGTTGCCCTGCACGGGCCGCAGGCCACGCTGGTCGAGCTGGTCGGCCACGGCCTGGCGAATGCGCTGTTCGGTCAGGTCGCTCTTGATCCTGGGGTCATCCGGGCGATATTGCAGCGCCGGCTCCTGCCAGGCCCAACTGCGGTAGGCCGCGAAGTCGCGGCTGGCATCGAAATCCTGGGTGACGTTGTTGCTCGCGCAGGCCGCGACCAGCAGCGCGAATGACAGCACGACGAGACGGCGCAGCATGATGAGACTCCTGCAATCGGTTAACGGGGAGGATAGCCGCTGAGGGCCTTGCGCACGGCCTCGCGCAGGGCGTCTTCACGTTCGCGGGGCGAGCCCTGGTCGCTGCCGCTTTCGGCGCTGGCGCTCCACACCGCCTGGCCGTTGCGGGCATCGAACAGGTCGATGCGCACTACCATCACGTCCACTTGGTAAGTGCGCACGATCGGCACGCTGCCGTAGGCGCCATAGCCGTTGCGGTAGCCGCCATAGCCGACGCCGCCGTAGGGGCCGTAAGGGTAGGGGTCGTAATCATAGTCGCGGACCTGGCGCAGGCGCTTTTCCAGACGCACGTTGGCACTGACCAGCAGGTCGCCGGGGCCGCCGCGAGCCGGACGCAGGCCGTGCTGGTCGAGCACGCCGCTGATGGCGTCGGCCAGTTGCGCAGGATCGGCGTTGGCCATGCCGCTGGGCAACTGGCCGTTGCGCCAGCTCCAACTCTGGTAGCGGCCGTAGTCGCGCGGCGCCGCCGGGTAGGCGCTGGCGTCGAAGGTGTTGGCTGCCTGGGGTGGTGCCGGCGGCATGGGCAGCGAGCTGGCGACATACGGATTACTGCCCTGGCAACCGACAAGGGCCAGGGTCAGCAGGGCCAGACACAACGGACGGTACGGCATGTGTTCCTCCCGACAGGCGGGGTCAGCGTGGGCGACAGGTCCAGTGCAGGTAACGGCCAAGGCCGGCGAAGCTCGGATGACGACGGTGGGCCAGTTCCATTTCCAACAGGTCGAGCAGCTCGGCCTTGTCCTGGAACTCCTTGGGCATGTAGTCGTGGAACACCCGGATGCCACTTTCGCTTTCGACCTGCCACAACGGTTCGAGTTGCGCCCGCAACTCACGGGGATCGACGGGCATCTGCGGCGTCAGGCTTTGCTTTTCGCCGGCCAGGCGGTCGCTGCGCAGCTTGCGGAAGTGCCCCTTGAGCAGGTTGCGGTAGACCAGCGCATCGCGGTTGTAGAAGGCCAGCGACAACCAGCCGCCGGGCGCGGTCAACTGGTGCAGCACTGGCAGGATACTGTGGGGCTCGGCCAGCCATTCGAGCACCGCATGGCACAGCACCACGTCGAACGGCTCGGTGAGTTGGCCGAGCAGGTCCTGCCAGGGCGCCTGGATGAACGTGGCACGCTGGCCCGCCTCGGCGAAGCGCTCACGGGCGCCGTCGAGCATCGGCGCAGCGGGCTCGGCGAGGGTCAACGAGTGCCCGCGTTGGGCCAGCCACAATGCCATGTGCCCGAGGCCGGCGCCGACATCGAGGATGCGCAGCGGGCGCTCGGGCAAGCGCTCGGCCAGGTCGGCCTGCAACACCGCCAGGCGAATGGCGCCCTTGGCGCCGCCATAGATCTTCTCGGCGAAACGGCTGGCCAGCTCATCGAAATGACGGTCGTTCATGGGGCGAAGCGCCGTTCGCTGTCGGCGAGCTTGGCCCGCACCACCGCGTCCATGTCCAGCCCCAGTTCGCTGCACAGCAACAGCAGGTACAGCACCACGTCGCCGACCTCCTGGCCGGCATGGGCGAGCTGCTCGGGGGACAGTTGGCGCGATTGCGCTTCGCTCAGCCACTGGAAGATTTCCACCAGCTCGGCCATCTCCACGCTGGCGGCCATGGCCAGGTTCTTCGGGCTGTGGAAGCCGCGCCAGTCGTTGTCGTCGCGGATCCGGTGCAGGCGCTCGGTCAGTTCTTGCAGATTCATCGGGGACTCTCCTTCTGGCGCATAGCTTCGGACGCGCCAGGAAGCAAAGCAAGTGAATTGCGAGCGCGTTACAGCGCTCGCCAGGCCCCGGTCATGTGCAGCAGTTCGCCGTGGCCGTTCAGCGCCAGCCGTCCGTCTGGCGCCGCCTGGCTGGCGCTCAGGGACACTTCCGAAGGCAAGCGCACCGGCTTGTGGAAGTCCACGGCGAACCCGTAGCCGGCCACTGGCAGATGCCCGCGCAGGGCGGCCAGGGCCATGGCCTTGCTCCACATGCCGTGGGCGATCGCCTTGGGGAAACCGAACAGCCGGGCGCTGGCAGCGCTCAGGTGGATGGGGTTGTAGTCGCCGCAGACCTTGGCATAGCGCCGGCCGATGTCGCGGTCGGCGTACCAGCGCGTGACGTCCGTCAGGCCCGCCAGCGATGGCTCGCCCGCCGGCTCGTGCGCCACGCCGTCGAGCTTCAGGCCCCTGACCAGCATGCGGCTGGTCTCGCGCCAGAGCACGCCCAGGCCATCGTGGGCCTCGGTGATCAGGTCGAAGGTGCCGCCCTTGGCATGGGCCTGCAGGTTGTCGGCGTGTACCGCGAAACGCAGGCCTTCGAGACCGCCCAGGGGGCGCAGCACTTCGATGTCGTTGTGCAGGTGCACCAGCCCCAGCAGCGGAAACGGAAAGTCTGCGGCGGTGAGCAGTTGCAATTGCAGGGTGAAGGCCATGACATGCGGGTACGTGGCCGGTAGCCGGCGGTCATCGCTGAAATGGCACAGCCGCTGATAGGCCTGAAGGTTGGGCGGGTCGATGCGTAGAAAACAGCGCAGGCCGCGTTCGGGCAGGCGCGTGCCCGTGATCTTGCGCTTGCCCAGTGCCCTCAGATAGAGGCGGCTGCGAGCCTCGGGGCTGTGCAGGTCGAGCCAGGATCGCTTCATGTTCACGCTCCTATCAAGGCTTGGCCGCAGACCCGCAGGTACTGGCCACTGACCGCGCCGGTGTCCGGCTGCGCCAGCCAGGCAACAGCCTCGGCAACGTCCTGCGGGCGGCCACCCTGGCCGAGCGAGCTCAGCCTGCGGCCAGCCTCGCGCAAGCCCATGGGCATGGCGGCGGTCATGTGCGTCTCGATGAAGCCGGGCGCCACCGCGTTGATGCTGATGCCGCGCTCGCCCAGGGGCGCGGCCCAGGCCTGGGCCAGGCCGATCAGGCCGGCCTTGCTCGCCGCATAGTTGGCCTGGCCGCGATTGCCCGCGATGCCGCTGACCGAGGCCAGCAGCACGATGCGCGCATCGTCGTGCAACTGGCCGCCGTCGAGCAGTGCCTGGGTCAATTGCTGCGGGGCCTTGAGGTTGACGGCCATGACCGCATCCCAGTAGTCGGGGGTCATGTTGGCCAGGGTCTTGTCGCGGGTGATGCCGGCGTTGTGCACCAGGATGTCCAGGCCGTCGGGCAGGGCCTGCTGCAACTGCGACGCGGCGTCGCCGGCACAGATGTCCAGGGCCAGCGCCTGCGCGCCGATGCGCGCGGCCAGGGCGTCGAGGTCTTTCTGTGCCGGCGGCACGTCCAGCAGGATCACCTGCGCACCGTCGCGGGCCAGGGTCTCGGCAATGGCGGCGCCGATGCCGCGTGCCGCGCCGGTCACCAGCGCGCGCTTGCCCGCCAGCGGCCGGGTCCAGTCCTGCACCTGGCGGGCGCAGGCCTCCATGCGTAGGACCTGGCCGGAAACGAACGCGCTCTTGGGCGACAGGAAGAAGCGCAGCGCGCCTTCGAGCTGATCGTCGGCCGCAGCGCCCACGTACAGCAACTGTGCCGTGCCGCCATTGCGCAGCTCCTTGGCCAGCGAGCGACTGAACCCTTCCAGGGCGCGCTGGGCCACACGCGCCAGCGGGTCGTCGAGCTGCTCCGGGGCGCGTCCGAGAATCACCACCTTGGCGCACGGGGCGAGGCTGCGCAGCAGCGGTTGAAAGAACGCGCGCAACTGCCCGAGCGCATCGCTGTCGGACAGATGACTGGCATCGAACACCACCGCCTTGATCTTCGGCCCCAGACCAGCGACCCAGGCGGGGGATTGCAGATCAACACCTTCGAAGTGGTAGCACTCGTCGGTGAGTGCCGGGGCCAGGGCCTCGACGCGCCGCGCCAAGGGGCCTCCGCCGAGTACCAGGGCGCCCTCGATGGGTCGCAGGCGTCCGGCCTGCCAGCGCTCCAGTGCAGCCGGGCGGGGCAGGCCAAGGGCATCGACCAGGCGGCGGCCGAGCGTGGAGTTGGCGAAGCCGATATAGCGGTCGCTCATGATGCGGGTCTCCCTGAAGGCAAGCATGCAAGTGTGGACCTTAATTGCGCGCAGGTCGTTCGAATCCTCGAAAAAGCGCCTAGGCTGAGGCTTTGCCCAATGGCGCGGATCAACGCGTGACTCGATAAATTGGCTCAAATTGTTTCAGGAGAAATCAGCATGCAGTCACCTCGTCGCGTTGCGATCCTGGGCGGCAACCGTATTCCGTTCGCCCGCTCCAACGGCGCCTACGCCACCGCCAGCAATCAGGCGATGCTCACTGCGACGCTGGAAGGTCTGGTGGAGCGCTATCGGCTGCACGGGCTGCTCCTGGGCGAAGTGGTGGCCGGCGCGGTGCTCAAGCACTCGCGCGACCTGAGCCTGACCCGCGAATGCGTGCTCGGCTCGCGGCTGTCGCCGCAGACCCCCGCCTACGACATCCAGCAGGCTTGTGGCACGGGGCTGGAGGCTGCGCTGCTGGTGGCGAACAAGATCGCCCTCGGACAGATCGACAGCGCCATCGCCGGCGGTGTGGACACCACTTCCGATGCACCGATCGCCCTCAACGAGGGGCTGCGCCGGGTGCTGCTGGAGGCCAACCGCGGTCGGCGACTGAGCGAACGTCTGAAGCCGTTTCTCAAGCTGCGGCCGAGCTTTCTCAAGCCCGAGTTCCCGCGCAATGGCGAGCCGCGCACCGGGCTGTCGATGGGCGAGCACTGCGAGCGCATGGCGCAGACCTGGCAGATCGAGCGCGCCGAGCAGGACGCACTGGCGCTGCTCAGTCACCAGCACCTGGCCGAGGCCTATGACCAGGGTTGGCACGATGACCTGCTCACGCCCTACCTGGGTCTGACCCGCGACAACAACCTGCGGCCAGGCCTCACCGCCGAGCAGTTGGCCAAGCTCAAGCCGGTGTTCGACAAAGGCCCCAAGGGCACCCTGACCGCTGGCAACTCCACCCCGCTCACCGATGGCGCCTCGCTGGTGCTGCTGGGCAGCGAGGCCTGGGCCGAGCAGCAGGGATTGTCGGTGCTGGCCTATCTGGTGGACGGCGAGGCGGCCGCCGTGGACTTCGTCAAAGGTCGCGAAGGTCTGCTCATGGCGCCGGTGCATGCGGTGCCACGCCTGTTGGCGCGCAATGGCCTGAGCTTGCAGGACTTCGACTACTACGAAATCCACGAAGCCTTCGCCGCCCAGGTGCTGTGCACCCTCAAGGCCTGGGAGGACGAGCGCTACTGTCGCGAGGTGCTGGGGCTCGACGCGGCGCTGGGCGCCATCGACCGCAGCCGGCTCAACGTCAAGGGCAGCTCGCTGGCTGCCGGTCATCCGTTCGCCGCCACCGGTGGGCGGATTCTGGCGAACATGGCCAAGTTGCTGGCCAAGGCCGGCAAGGGTCGCGGACTGATCTCGATCTGCGCCGCGAGCGGGCAGGGGGTGACGGCGATCGTCGAGCGCTGAGGTGGTAACCTTTGGCCAAACCACGACAACAAGCCGCGCCATGCCGACCCCAGGTCCCCTCACTGCCCCCCGTGCCATCCCCACGCTGCAGCGCTTGCCGCGGCCGCTGTACGCGCGCGCCGAAAGCCTCGGCGCGGGCTCCTGGACCCCGCGCCATCAACATGACTGGGCGCAGTTCTCCTACGCCATCAGTGGCGTGCTGGGCGTCTACACCAGCGATGGCAGCTACTTTGCTCCGCCGCAGTGGGGGGTGTGGATTCCGGCGGGTCTGGAGCACGAGGTGGTGACCTCGATGCAGGCGGAAATGCGCAGCCTTTATGTGCGTCGCGATGCCTGCACCTGGGGCGCCGATGCCTGCCAGGTGGTGGAGGTGACGCCCTTGGCGCGCGAGCTGATCAAGCAATTCTGCCAACTGCCGGCGGCCTACCCGGAAGGCGACACGGCCGAGGCCCGCCTGGTGGCGGTGCTGCTCGACCAGTTGCAGACGCTGCCGCACGTCGGCTTCTCGTTGCCGCTGCCGCGCCATCCCGGCCTGTTGGCGCTGTGCAATGCGCTGATCGCCGCGCCCGATCGAGCGCAGACCCTGCAGCAGTGGGCGCTGCAACTGGAGTGCTCGGACAAGACACTCATGCGCCTGTTCCAGCGCGAGACCGGCTTGAGTTTTCGCAACTGGCGCCAGCGCATGCGTCTGCTGTCGTCGCTGGCGCTGCTCGAAGCCGGGCACAGCGTCACCGAGGCGGCGCTGGGTTGTGGCTACGACTCCACCTCGGCCTACATTGCCGCCTTCAAGCAGTTGTTCGGTGCCACGCCAGGCGAACTGCGCCTCTGATCTTCAGGTCTTGAACCGGCGCACCAATGCATCCAGTTCGCTGGACAGGCCTTCCAGGCTTTGCGAGTCCTGCCGCGCCGCCTGCGCCAGTTCGGCCACCAACTGCGCATCGCCATGGATCTGGCTGATGTGGCGGTTGATGTCTTCGGCCACCTGGTGCTGCTCTTCAGCGGCGGTGGCGATCTGCGTATTCATGTCGCGGATGACGTCCACCGACTCACGGATCTGACCGAAGCTGTCACGTGCCTCGCCGATGCGGCTGACCGACTGCTGCGACACGTCCAGGCTGGCATGCATCTGCGCAGCCACCTGGGCCGTACGGCTGGCCAGGTTGCCCAGCAAGCCGTCGATCTCGGCGGTGGAGTCGGCGGTGCGCTTGGCCAGGGCGCGCACTTCGTCGGCGACCACGGCGAAGCCGCGGCCCTGTTCGCCGGCACGGGCCGCTTCGATGGCGGCGTTGAGCGCCAGCAGGTTGGTCTGCTCGGCGATCGAGCGGATGGTGCCCAGAATCGACTGGATCGAATTGCTGTCACGCTCCAGTTGTTGCATCGATTGGGCCGACTGCTCGATCTCATGGCTCAGGCGATCGACGCTCTGCACCGCCGCATCGATCTGCTGCTGACCCTGGCGCGCCTGCTGCTGACCGCTGTCGGCCGATTGCGCAGCCTGGCTGCACGAGCGCGCCACTTCGTTGGCGGTGGCGACCATTTCGTGGAAGGCCGTGGAGACCATGTCCACCGCTTCGCGCTGGCGCCCGGCCGCTTCGGCCATGTCGCCGGACACCCGGGTAGAACTGGCCGAGGTGGCGAGAATCTTCCCGGCGGCGCCGCCGATGTGCTGGATCAGGCTGCGGATCGCGCCGAGGAACTGGTTGAACCAACTGGCCAACTGCGCGGTTTCGTCGTTGCCGCGCACGTCGAGGTTGCGGGTCAGGTCGCCTTCGCCTTGGGCGATGCCTTCCAGGCCACTGCTGACACCGGTGATCGGCCGCACGATGAGCTTGGCGAAGGTGGCGCCGGCCACCGCGAACAGCGCAGCCAGCACCAGGGCGATGACGCCGATCTGCCAGGTCAGGCGGGTGGCGGCCTGCATGACCTCGTCCTGCTGGATCAGGCCGATGAAGGTCCAGCCCAACTGCTCGTCGACGTAGACGTTGGCCATGTACGGTTGGTCGTCGATACGCACCTGCACCAGACCCTTGCCGGCCTTGGCCAACTCGGCGTAGCCGCCGCCGAAGCTCTCCAACTGCTTGAAGTTATGGTTGGGGTCGCGTGGGTCGACCAGCACGTTGCCGTTCTTTTCCACCAGCATCAGGTAGCCGCTTTCGCCCAGCTTGATCTTCTTGACGATTTCGCTGAGGCCCTTGAGCGACACGTCGATGTTGACCACGCCGCCAGGAGCGCCGAGTTGGTTGTTGACGGCGCGTACGGTGCCGATCAGCGCCAGGTCGTCGGCAGCCCAGTAATAGGCGCCGGTGCGCACGGTCTTGCCGGGGTTGGCCATCGCCAGTTGATACCAGGGGCGCTGGCGTGGGTCGTAGTTGGTGTACTTCTGCCCAGCGGGCCAGCCGACATAACCGCCGTCGCTGACGCCGTAGGACACATAGGCGTAGGCCGGATGGGTTTCAGCCAGACGGGTGAAGGCGGCCAGTACCCGTTTGTCCTGCTCACCCAGTTCGGTGGGCGGGTTGGCGCTCATGAACTTGTTCAGGTTGCTGCCTGCGGCGCCGACCTGAGGCAGGGAGGCCAGGTAGTCGACGTTCTCGTCGATGCCCTGGAAGAACATGTTCATCGCATTGGCGACCTGGCGGATTTCCCGGCTGCTGCTGTCGAGGAAATCGTCCCGCGCGTCTTCGCGCAGGTTCAGCACCACCACGGCGGCGACGATGACGATGGGCAAGCCGGCAATGACGGCGAAGGCCCAGGTGAGTTTCTGCTTGATGTTCATTCGCGCTCCCGGATTTTTCTTGTAGACGCATGGAACTGGTATCAAGGGCATCGGCAGGGCGCTGGTGTTTCTGAAGGAGTCTGTAGGAAAACTCCCAATTTTAGGGGATGACAGCGGCGGACGAGGCCGCTTCAGTCATACCTGGCTAATATGGCATACCAAATTGCCGTGCTTGAGGGCATTCAGTGGCAGCAACTGCCTTCATCCGCCAGGCCCTGGAGGATCGGACAGTCGGGTCGATCATCGCCATGGCAATGGGCGACCAGCTCGCTGAGGGTGTCGCGCAGGCTCACCATTTCCTCGATCCGACGGTTCAGGTCCTCGATGTGCTGGGTCGCCAGCGCCTTCACGTCGGCGCTGGCGCGCTGGCGGTCCTGCCACAGCGCCAGCAGGCGCGCGACCTCGTCCAGGGAGAAGCCCAGGTCGCGCGAGCGCTTGATGAAGTTCAGGCTGTGCAGGTCGTCCTGCTGGTAGAGGCGATAGCCGCTGTCGCTGCGCAGCGCGGGCTTGAGCAGGCCAATGGACTCGTAGTAGCGGATCATCTTGGCGCTGAGCCCGGTACGCCGGGCGGCCTGGCCGATGTTCATGGGGTCTCCTTGGTGGCGATGTCGCGCGGCTTCCAGGTCTTGAGCCAGAGGGCGTTGCTGACCACGCTGACGCTGGACAAGGCCATGGCGGCGCCGGCCAGCACCGGGTTGAGGTAACCGAAGGCGGCGAGGGGGATGCCAACCAGGTTATAGATGAAGGCCCAGAACAGGTTCTGACGAATCTTGGCGTAGGTCTTGTGGCTGATTTCCAGCGCCGCCGGCACCAGGCGCGGGTCACCGCGCATCAGGGTGATACCGGCGGCCTGCATGGCCACATCGGTGCCACCGCCCATGGCGATGCCGATGTCGGCAGCGGCCAGGGCGGGCGCGTCGTTGATGCCGTCACCGACCATGGCCACCACGCCTTGCTGCTTCAATGCGTTGACGGTGGCCGCCTTGTCGGCCGGCAGCACTTCGGCGTGTACATCGTCGATGCCCAAGGCTTGGGCAACCACCCGGGCGCTGCCGCGGTTGTCGCCCGTCAACAGGTGGCTGCTGATGCCTTGGGCATGCAAGGCGGAGATCGCCTGATCGGCGCCGGGCTTGAGGCTGTCGCCGAAGGCGAACAGGCCCAGTACCTGGCGCTGCGGCGAACACTCGATCAGCCACGACAACGTGCGGCCCTCGGCTTCCCAGGTGTTTGCCGGGGTCAGCAAGGGGCCCGGCTGCAATTCGTTCTCGTCGAGCAGGCGGCGGTTGCCCAGCGCCAGCACCCGGCCTCCGACCGTGCCCTGGATACCGCGTCCGGTCAGCGACTGGCTGTCACTGACCTGGGGAATGTCCAAGCCTTGCTCGCGTCCGGCCTCCAGGACGGCCTTGGCCAGCGGGTGCTCGCTGCCGCGTTGCAGGGCACCGGCCAGGCGCAGCAGGTCATGGTCGGCACCTGCCGCCGCCTGCGAATGAACGATGCGCGGGCTGCCGGAGGTGAGGGTGCCGGTCTTGTCGAACACCACGCGGTTCACCGCATGGGCGCGCTCCAGGGCTTCAGCGTCCTTGATCAGGATGCCGTGGCGGGCGGCTACGCCAGTGCCGGCCATGATCGCCGCTGGTGTCGCCAGGCCCAGGGCGCACGGGCAGGCGATCACCAGCACGGCGACGGCGTTGATCAGCGCGCTTTCCAGCGGCGCGCCGGCCAGCCACCAGCCGACCAGGGTGATCAGCGCCAGTACCAGCACCGCCGGGACGAACACCTGGCTGACCCGATCCACCAGCTTCTGGATCGGCGCCTTGGCCGCTTGGGCATCCTCGACCAGGCGGATGATGCGTGCCAGTACCGTCTCGGTGCCCAACGCCTGGGTGCGCACCAGCAAGCGGCCTTCGCCGTTGATCGCTCCACCGGTGACGCTGTCGCCAGGCGCTTTGGCCACTGGCAGGCTTTCACCGCTGATCAGCGCCTCGTCGGCATGACTGCTGCCTTCGAGCACCTCGCCGTCGACCGGGAACCGCTCGCCTGGCTTGACCAGCACCTGGTCGCCCAGGCGCAACTGACTGATCGATACCTCCTCTTCGCTGCCGTCGATCACCCGCACGGCGCGCTCCGGCCGCAGGGCTTCCAGGGCGCGGATAGCGCTGGCGGTCTGACGCTTGGCGCGGCTTTCCAGGTACTTGCCCAGCAGCACCAGAGCGATCACCACCGCCGAGGCCTCGAAATACAGATGCGGCTCCATTCCAGCCGGCGCCTGCGCCCATTGATAGAGGCTCAGGCCATAGCCGGCGCTGGTGCCCAGCGTGACCAGCAGGTCCATGTTGCCGGCGCCTGCGCGCACGGCTTTCCAGGCTGCCTTGTAGAAGCGTGCGCCGAGGATGAACTGCACGGGCGTGGCCAGCGCGAACTGCGCCCAGGCCGGCAGCATCCAGTGCAGGCCGAACGGTTGCACCAGCATCGGCAGCACCAGCGGCAGGGCCAGCAGCACGGCGGCGAGCACCGCCAGGCGCTCGCGGCGCAGGCGACGCTGGGCCTGGTGTCGGTCGTCGTGGGCGTCGCGCGGCAGGCTGGCGCTGTAGCCGGCCTGTTCTACGGCGGCGATCAATGCCGCCTCGGCCGTGCCCGCCAGCACTTCCAGGTGAGCGCGTTCGCTGGCCAGGTTGACGCTGACCTGTTCGACGCCCGGCAGCTTGGCCAGTGCCCGTTCGACGCGGCCCGCGCAACTGGCGCAGGTCATGCCGCCGATCTGCAGTTCCAGGGTGTGGGTCGGTACGCGGTAGCCGGCTTGGCGCACGGCGTCGATCAACGCTGGCAGGCTGCTGGCCGGGGCCTGGATGCGGGCCTGTTCGGTGGCCAGGTTGACGCTGACCTGTGCAGCGCCGTCGACCTTCTGCAGCGCGCGTTCGACGCGGCCGACGCAGCTCGCGCAGGTCATGCCGGCAATCGGCAGGTCGAAGGTGGTGGTTGCGGCCATGGCTTCTCTCCTTGATCAGGCCTGCAGCATCAACCTTGCCATGCGGGGAAGGTCAATACCCCAGGTCGGCTCGCTTGAGCTGCAGTCCATTCTGGCTCAAGGTGATGCGGTACTTGTTGATCTGACCGGCTTGCAGCACCAGTCGAGTGCTGCGCTGATCTTCCACGCCTGCGCCGCAGCCGGGCGCCTGGCCGGGCAGCAGGCGCAGGCGCACGTCCACCGGTCCTGGCGGCAGGTTGAAGGAGGTCGATTGTTCCTGGAAGACGCGCCCGGACAGTTGGTCGTTGAGGTACACGCCGATTTCGCAGCTGGTGGCCACTTCCAGACGTTCCCGGGAAATGATCAGCACGCTGTACTGCGCGTTGTCCTCGGCGCTGGCCGGCGGCACCATGGCCAACGCGCCCAAAAGCCCGACAACGCCCGCTGTTGCCCTGAACATGAAGAGTCTCCTGCTGGCTGACGATCTGCAAAAGCGCAGCTTGGCCGAGGTTGGCAAGGATTGCTACCCCGACCCGTCATCGAGGCACTTGACCTTGCCACCATGGCAAGGTCGAGACTGCGGCGAAATCCTCAGGAGGTAGCACCATGCACGTGTTCAATGTTCAAGGCATGACCTGCGGCCACTGCGTCAAGGCGGTGACCCAGGCGATTCAGACGGTGGATGCGGCAGCCCAGGTGGAAGTGGATTTGCCGGGGCGTCAGGTGAAGGTGCAGAGCGAATCGCCTGCCGAGCGGATCGTCGCGGCGATCGTGGAGGAGGGGTATCAGGCGCAACTGGCCTGACAGCGCGGGGCACGGGCGCAGTGGCGATTCGCCTTGCTGCGGCCGTGCCCCACGGCTCAGGCCGGCACGTTGTAGCGCAGGTAGCGCCCCACGTGGATCGGACCGTTGTTCACGCTCATCGAATAGCTGACATACACCGTACGTCCTCGGTTGGCGGCGATCCAGGCGGCGGGAATCGTCCAGTCCAGGTGCGTCTGGCCGTCGCTGCCGTAGTACAGGATCGGCGAATCCTGCTGCCAGCCCGACTCAGGGTGGTACCAGCGCACTACCGTGCGAAACGCACGCGTGCCAGGGCGGGGAATGCGCAACGTGTTGCTGTTGAGCATGAACGGTGGCGGCATGGACTGGAAGGGCGCGCCGTAATCCTTGACCTGGCAGCGATAGAACTGCGAGGCATTCAACCGGCCGTTGGGCTCGGTGACCACGGTGTAGTTCACGTTGGCGAAATGGCCGACGGTGTCGATGATTTCGATGGCGCGGATCTTGAATTCCATCGGGCCGATGGCGCGAACCGTCTGCACCGGCGTGTTCCAGACCACGTTGTTCGACCAGCTCACCCTGACCGTATGCCCAACGCGCATCCCGGTGTAGGCCGGCACTACGACGGTCGCTTCCCCGCCACGGTTGTCGAGCAGCCAGTGATAGTCGAGCATGCCATTTTGCAGGTCCCTCACAGTGGGCGCCGGCAGGAACAGTTGCTCGGTGGATTCATTGACCTGCACCGCCGCGACGGATGAGGTCATGGTCTGGCCGCCGCGGGTCACCACGAAACTCACGCTCACCTGGCGGTCCTTGTTTTCCCGCGCCCAACCCAGATCCACCGTGATAGTCATCGGGCCGATATTGACCACTCGCTCGGTCTTCTGCCGATTGGCTGCGCCCTGCCAGTTCAGGGTGATGGAGTCGCCCGCCTGCATGCCGTAGTCCGGCACCAGTACATCCAGTCGATTCAGGCCTCTGAGGTCGATCAGCGTGACCCGTGAGCCGTTGGCCCTGACAGTGGGTGCTGCCAATTGCACCCGGACCTGGGTAGGGCGTGCCTGGCGGGAGTAGTTATCAACGAAGTCGCGAATGTCGTAAGTCACCGGCACGGTGCCTTGGGTGCCCACCATCATCACGACCGCTGCGGGAATCACCACCGACTCGGGGATCGAGGGGTTGGTCACCTTGGGGTGATTCACCGGCACGCCGCCCCAGTAAACGATCAGTTCGTCATCGACTTTCTTGTTCAGCCAGCGCGGCACTTGAACCCGAACGGTGGCACCCAGGTTGGTGACGGGATTCGGCGTAACGGTGCACGGTGTGAGGCGACTGTTGTAGGGCGGTTGCATATCCGGGCCAGCGCCGCCTGGCACCTGAGTGTTCACTGCGATCGTGCGCACAGGGCTGCGCTCCGGCGGCTCGCCGGAGACTTTGTCCTCATAGGTGTAGAAGACCCGTCCCGACGGAGGTTGGACGCGGCTGACCGGTACCGAGAACTGAAGGCGCGGGTTACCGACCATGCTGCCGTCAATGATGATCGTCTGTACCGGCACATCGTTCCAGTACAGGATCACCTCATCACCGATCTTGGGCACGGTGGCCATCGACGCGTGCAGCCGCACGGGCCGTTTGAGCAACTCGTAGTTGATCCCTAATCGTGGGTTCGCCGGGCTGTCGTAGAGGTCGGTGAAGTAGAGTTCGGCGACAGCTTCGAGATCTGATCTGCCATTTGATGAGTTCATGCCGTGCTCCTGATCGCGGGATCGGTCTGGGGGCGCGATGACATCGAACGGTGCAGGTGCCAGTCATCGCCTTCGATCAGGATGCTATGACCCGCTGGCCGGGGTGTAACCTGGCATTTTTATCAGGCAGAGCCGGGCGCTCGGCGAATCGTCAGGTTTTACTGGCATGGCGAATGGGTGGCTGTAGACTAGCGACTTTGCTTAGCCTGCTATGGATTTTTGATGAACCTGCGAATGGTGATGATCCTGGGCGCCTTGAGTGCGTTCGGGCCTTTGGCAATCGACTTCTACCTGCCCGCTTTTCCGGCCATGGCACACGCCTTCGCGACCGACGAGCGGCAGATCCAGACGACCTTGGCCGTCTACTTCCTCGGGCTGTCGATCGGCCAGTTGGCCTATGGCCCCGCGGCGGATCGCTTCGGACGGCGCAAACCGCTGTTGTTCGGCGTGGGGCTGTTCACGCTGGCTTCACTGGCCTGCGCTTACGCGCCCAACCTTCAGACCCTGGTGATGGCGCGGTTCGTTCAGGCGCTTGGGGGCTGTGCGGGCATGGTGCTGTCGCGGGCCATCGTCAGTGACAAATGCGATGCCGTGGCCTCGGCCAAGGTGTTCTCGCAACTCATGTTGGTCATGGGCCTCGCGCCGATCCTGGCGCCCATGCTGGGCGGTGCGCTGGTCAACGTCGCCGGCTGGCAGTCGATCTTCCTGTCGTTGAGCCTCTTCAGCGCAGCGGCGCTGCTGGCGGTGGTGCTGGGACTGCCGGAAAGCCTGCCGGCGCATGTGCCGCGTCAGCCGCTGTCCGGTGCGCTGCGTCAATACCTGCGGCTGGCGCGCGATCCGCTGTTCATCGGTCATGCGCTGACCGGTGGGGTCGCGATCGCCGGCATGTTCGCCTACATCGCCGGTTCTCCGTTCGTGTTCATCAAGCTTTATGGCGTGCCCGCCGAGCACTATGGCTGGCTGTTCGGCATCAACGCGGCGGGCTTCATCCTGGTCGCCCAGTTCAATGCGCGCCTGCTGTCCAGACGCCCGCCGGGATGGCTGCTGGTGCGTGCGGTCTGGGTGTACCTGTTGGCAGGGCTGGCTTTGCTGATGGTGTCGGCGCTGCATCCGGCGGCACTCTGGCCACTGTTGCTGCCGCTGTTCGTGTGTATCGCCAGCCTGGGCTGCATCATTCCCAATGCTTCGGCCTGCGCCATGAATGGGCAGGGTGCCCGGGCAGGCAGCGCCTCGGCTTTGCTGGGCTGCCTGCAATTCAGTGTCGCGGCAATGGCTGCGGCGCTGGTGGGTGTGCTGCATGACGGCAGCGCCGTGCCGATGTCGCTGGTGATCAGTCTGTGCGGCCTGCTGGTGGTCAGCGTCGCGCTGCTGACTCGACGCCGCCAGGCGAAGGCGCCTGCATGAGACTGTGGGGTGCATTCAGACGCGCCTGCAGCGAGGCGACGAAGGCGCGCGCCTCCACCTCGCTGCGAAATCCCACCACCTGTTGATCGAGCTGAACCTGCCAGGGGCAGGTCCGATGGTGATTCGAAGCACAGACGACAATCTTCATGGCGGCGTCCTCGTGTGGATGTGACGGCGGGACATGAGTTTAGTCCGACTGAGGTGGATCGCCAGACGTGGCACGCGACTGCTGACCGATGGTCATGGTCTGGCAGCTCGATGAACCTTCGCATTTGCATGCACTACTTATGGAAGGCGACTGTCGGCATTGTTCCTGGTCTACGAACCGATGCACGACCGCGAAGGCCCGTGTCCTTTGACGCAGAGCGAATGCCCCTAATCCCGACCTTCTTTCTATTTTTCCTACCTTGCAGAGGGTACTGCCACCCTCGTTCGCCGGGCTTCCCTATAGCCACCGGCTCCCTCTAGTGCAGGGGTTCTGGCGGCTTATACTTGCCCGCGCAGGCAATGCAGACAGAGCGATTTCCCTCTCAGACTGCAGTGCCGAACGTTGCGTCTGAACTCACCGGTCCCATGTGCCGCCACTGCGGGCGATGCTGGGTGCCATGGATGGCCATCGGACAAGAAACATGACTTTGCAGGGAGTGGATGGAGCATGAAAGCAGTCAGCAGTATCAGCCAGATCGCCGGCCTGATGGCCGAGCCCAAACGCAGTGCGATGCTCTGGGCCCTCATCGATGGCTCGGCCCGGCATGCCGACGAGTTGGCATCAATGATAGGCGTGACACCTTCCTCGGCTTGTGCCCACCTGTCTCTATTGTCGTCTGCCGGTCTGTTGCGGCTGGAAGCGCGCGGGCGCAAGCGCTATTTCCGCCTGGCGACGCCTGAGGTGGTGGCGGCGGTCGAGGCTTTGGCCAGCGTGCAACTGGGCAGTCGCGCGGAGAACCTGGCCTCGATCAAGCCGCTGCAGGTGCCGGTGTCATTGCGCCGGGCGCGTCGGTGCGGCGATCACCTGGGCGGCGAGCTGGCGGCTGACCTGTACCGGCGCATGGCGTGTGCGGGGTGGTTGGAAGGCAGTCAATTGCAGGCCAGCGTCAGCGCTGAGGGACGTGTGCAACTGGCGCAGATCGGCGTCTACATCGATGCGCTGGCACCGCGCCAACGCGGCAGATGCGAAATCTGCCATTGCAGCGAATGGAGCGACAGCAGCGCCCATTTGGGCGGCGCGCTCGGCCAGGCGCTGCTCAGTCTGTTCCTGCAGTCGGGGTGGATACGTGAACAGGAGGGCACCCGCACCCTGAAGCTCTCGACACTCGGTGTGCAGGAAATCAATCGCATCGCCAATGTCCCCGCCTTGCAGGTGGGTTGAACTGCAAGGCGGCCAGGTTCGAATCAGACCAGACGAGCGTCCAGACTGTTCTGCGCCAGGCGCTGTGCCTGGTCCTGAGTCATGCCTAGATGCTCGTGCAGCGCCATGAAGTTTTCGGTGACGTAACCCCCGAAGTAGGCAGGGTCGTCCGAGTTGACAGTGACCTTCACGCCGCGCTCGAGCATGTCGAGGATGTTGTGCTGGCCCATGTGCTCGAACACGCACAGCTTGGTATTGGACAGCGGGCAGACGGTCAGTGGGATCTGCTCGTCGATGATGCGCTGCATCAGGCGCTCGTCCTCGATGGCGCGCACGCCATGGTCGATGCGCTTGATCTTGAGCAGGTCGAGGGCTTCCCAGATGTACTCGGGAGGGCCTTCTTCACCGGCGTGGGCCACGGCCACGAAGCCTTCGCTGCGGGCGCGGTCGAATACGCGCTGGAATTTGCTGGGAGGATGGCCTTTTTCCGAGCTGTCCAGGCCGACGGCGATGAATGCGTCACGGAAGGGCAGTGCCTGGTCGAGGGTCTTGTGCGCCTCGTCTTCGCTCAAGTGGCGCAGGAAGCTGAGGATCAGGCCGCTACTGACGCCCAACTGCTCGCGGCCGTCCTTGAGGGCCTGGCCGATGCCACCGAGCACCACCTCGAAGGGAATGCCCCGGTCGGTATGGGTCTGAGGGTCGAAGAACGGTTCGGTATGGATCACATTCTGCGCTTTGCAGCGTTGCAGGTAGGCCCAGGTCAGGTCATAGAAATCCTGCTCGGTACGCAGGACGTCCGCACCTTGGTAATAGAGGTCGAGGAACTCTTGCAGGTTGTTGAAGGCGTAGGCACTGCGTAGCGCCTCCACATCCGTCCACGGCAGCGCGATCTTGTTGCGGGCAGCCAATGCGAACAGCAACTCGGGCTCCAGCGAACCCTCCAGGTGCATGTGCAGTTCGGCCTTGGGCAAGGCGTTGAGCCAGTTGTACATGGGAAAACTCTCGAATCAGTCACGGTTGGCCGACATTCTACAGGCCTGGACGCGCGGCGACAGGCCGGGGGCTGACTGGCAACCCCCGGCCAGGCTCAGCCGTTGATCAAGGCGGCGGCGGCCTGGCGGTGGTCGGCGATCAGCTTCTGCACATCCAGGCCTTCGATCTGGCCATCGATCACCCGCCATTGCCCGGCCACCATCACCCGGTCCGCTCGGTCTGCCGCGCACAGCAGCAAGGCCGAGAGTGGGTCATGGCTGCCGGAGAAACGCAGTTCGTCGAGTTTGAACAGCGCCAGGTCGGCCTGCTTGCCGACGGCCAGTTCACCGATGTCATCCCTGCCCAGCAATTGTGCCGAGCCCCGGGTGGCCCAGTGCAGCGCCCGCTGCGGGGTGATCTGTTCGGCGCCGTAGCGCAGGCGCTGCAGATACAGGGCCTGGCGCGCTTCGAGGAGCATGTTGGAGGCATCGTTGGAGGCCGAGCCGTCCACGCCCAGGCCCACGATCGCGCCAGCGGCCTCCAAGTCGGCCGTCGGGCAAATGCCCGAGGCCAGACGCATGTTCGAGCTCGGGCAATGGCACACGCCGGTGCCGGCGGCGGCAAGCCGGGCGATTTCCTCCGGGTTGAAATGGATGCCGTGGGCCAGCCAGGTGCGTGGGCCTAGCCAACCGACGCTGTCCAGATAGTCCACTGTGCGCAGCCCGAAGCGTTGCAGGCAGAAGTGTTCCTCGTCGAGGGTTTCGGCCAGGTGGGTATGCAGGCGTACGTCCAGTTCTTCGGCCAGGGCCGCGCTGGCGCGCATGATCTGCGGGGTGACGGAAAACGGTGAACACGGCGCCAGGGCGACCTGGATGCGCGCACCGTCACCTCGCTCGTGGTAGCGGTGGATAAGTCGCTGGCTGTCGGCCAGGATGGTTTCGCCTTGCTGTACGGTTTGCTGCGGTGGCAGGCCGCCGTCAGCCTGACCCAGGCTCATCGAGCCGCGGGTAAGCATGGCGCGCATGCCCAGTTTGCGTACCACCTCGACCTGAATGTCGATGGCGTGCTCCAGTCCGTCGGGGAACAGGTAGTGGTGATCGGCAGCGGTGGTGCAGCCTGAGCGCAGCAGTTCGGCCAAGGCGACTTCGCTGGCCAATGCCAGGCTGGATGGGGTCAGGCGTGCCCAGACCGGATAGAGGGTTTGCAACCAGGGAAACAACGGCTGGTTGACCACCGGCGCCCAGGCGCGGGTGAGGGTCTGGTAGAAGTGATGGTGGGTATTGATCAGGCCTGGCAGCACCACATGCTGGCGGGCATCGAAGACCTGCTCACAGGGTTGTTCGGGCTGTTCGCCCAATGCCAGCAGTTGGCTGATGCGACCGCCTTCGATGACCAGACCGCCACGGGCATCGGCGTGGTTGGCAGTAAAAATGGCGAGGGGAGATTTCAACCAGGTACGGGTGGCAGGCATGGCGCCGGCTCCTCTGAAAATGGGTTCAGGGTTAGCCAGCTCAGTGTTGTCCTGTCTGCTGATCCAGGTCCGCCGCAGGGCGAGGCATCGAGTCTACTGCCTCGCCCGGCGCCGTTCAATTCACCAGGTCAGGCTGTCGCCTTTGTAGTTGATGAAATGCAGGCCGCCGTGGCCGCTCTGTGCGTTGATCTGGTCGAGCATGCCGCGCGTACTGGTGAACACGTCTATTTCGGCGTTCTCGCCGCCCATGTCGGTCTTCACCCAACCCGGATGCATGGCCACCACGCTCAAGTCGGAGCGCTGCAGCTCCACCACGAAGCTGTTGATCATCGAGTTCAAGGCGGCCTTGCTCGCCTTGTACAGGCAGATTTCATTGCCGTCCGGGCTGGTCACGCTGCCCAGACCTGAGCTCATGAAGGCCAGCACGCCGGTGTCTTGCCGAATGTGCCCGACCAGGCGACGGGCCACGCGGATCGGTGCGACGGCATTGGTCATGAACAAGGCGCCAATGTCTTCGTTCTGAACGGTTTCCAGATCCTGAGGCAGAGGGCCCATGACGCCGGCGTTGATGAACACTAGGTCGAACGTTTCGCCCTGCAGCCGCTGCGTGAGGCCGTCGAGCAGGGTGGTGTCATTCATTTCCAGGGACTCGATGCGCACCCCCGCAACGTCGGCCAGAGCGCCGGGTTTGTGCGCGTCACGCACGGTGGCGGTGACTTTCCAGCCGTCTTCGCGCAGACGTTGTACCAGGCCAAGACCCAGCCCGCGAGACGCACCGATGATGAGGGCATGTTTGCTGGTGGACATAGGAGCTCCAAGATCGTTTGAACGAAGGGCGCAGGATACCTCAGGCCAGCGCTCGCAGGGCAGCAACGGCAAGTGATCAAAAAATGATCGAAGTCCCGCATGCGTTGTGCTCAAAGGGGTGCAGGCTATTCGCGCACCGCTTATCCACAGGCTGCTCCACAGTTATTGTGTGAAAGCAGGGGTGGCGTTGAATGGCTCGGTCAATGGGGCGGCATGTGGATAAACACAGAAGTTTCAGTGGTTTGCGACTGTCATCAAATCGTGATCAAAATATGTACAGTTAGCTACAGCCATTGCAGGACTAAGTCTGCAGTGAAGTACCCAAAGCTTATCCACAGGCAGGCCAACAGTATTTGTGGGCAGCTTTCAGCAGCGCTCCAGGCGGATTCGGCCCCGACTCAGGTCTGCCAGTTGCTGAGCCAGGGTGCTGAGGTGCGCCTCGCCCAACGCCACGCGCAGATCGACGCCATTGGCGGTGAACTGTTCGTCCAGCACCAGACCCTCGACCTCTCCCAGGCGCAGTTTGAGCAGGGCTAGCTCGCTGAACGTGCAACTGCAGTTGAATTCGCTGCGCTGCACCAATTCGCGTTTCTGCGCCTGCTGCAGGCACTTGTTGGCGCCGCCGCCGTAGGCACGCGCCAGGCCTCCGGTGCCGAGCTGAATGCCGCCGTACCAGCGGATCACCAGCACCACGACCTGATCGCAGTCCTGGGCCTCGATGGCGGCGAGGATGGGCCGGCCAGCGGTGCCGCCCGGTTCGCCATCGTCGCTGCTGCGGTACTGCGGGCCGAGTTTCCAGGCCCAGCAGTTATGCGTTGCGGTCGGGTCACTGTGGCGCTCGATGAAGGTCATGGCGTCGGCCACGCTGGTGATCGGGCCGGCAAGGGTCACGAAGCGGCTTTTGCGGATGTCTTCGCGTAATTCGCAGACGTCGAGCAGAGTTGAGGGCATAAGTGGCGATCAGGCGGCCGCGGTGGTGATGCCGCAGCCTTTGAGAATGATGTGGATAAGATTGTTGCTGGCGTCTTCCATGTCCTGCTTGGTCAGGCGGCTGCGCCCGGTGACCTGGCAGATCTGGGTGGCGAAGTCGGCATAGTGCTGGGTGCTGCTCCAGAGCAGAAAAATCAGGTGTACCGGATCGACCGGATCCATCTTGCCGGCCTCGATCCAGGCCTGGAACACGGCGGCACGGCCGCGGAACCATTCGCGGTAGTCGGCACTGAAGTAATCGGTCAGGCATTGTCCGCCGCTGATCACTTCCATGGCGAAGATCCGCGAGGCCTGAGGATTGCGCCGCGAATACTCCATCTTGGTGCGGATGTACTGGTCCAGCGCTTGGGCCGGATCGTCCTCGACGCTCAAGGCGTTGAAGGTGCTGTCCCATAATTCGATGATATTGCTCAGCACCGCGATGTACAGGCCGAGCTTGTTGGTGAAGTAGTAGTGCAGGTTGGCTTTGGGCAGGTTGGCCTTCAGCGCGATGGTGTTCATGCTGGTGCCCTTGAAACCATGGCGGGCGAACTCGTCTTCGGCCGCCTGGATGATAGCCTGTTCGTTCTTCTGGCGAATGCGGCCGGCGGGTTTGCCCGAGGCGGAGAGGCGGTGCGCAGGGACTTCAAGTGTCATGGACGATTCCGTACAGGTTCTGTGGGCAACGGCTGTCGGACAGATTACCTGCCTGTGCAGAAGTGACAAGGGTTAGCGCGTTGTCGCCAGGCTTTCGAGAAAACTCTCCAATACCAGGTTGGGTCGACGTCCCTTGCGGGTGACCCAACTCAAGCTCAGGTCGTAGAAGCGCTCAGTGGGCTTGAGCGCACGCAAGCGCCCCTGCTGCACCCAGAACGTGGCGTAGTGATCGGGCAGGTAGCCAATGTAGCGTCCGGTCAGGATGAGAAAGGCCATGCCTTCGCGATCCGAGGCACTGGCGGTGCAGTTCAGCGCCTGGTAGTGCGCCTGGATGTCGGCCGGCAGACGGAACGTCGGCGCGATGGCTTCCTGGGCATTGAGCCGTGGATCGTCGATCTGCTGATCGTCGGCATAGAACAGGGGGTGGCCCACTGCGCAGTAGAGCAGCGAGCGCTCGCTGTAGAGCGGCTGATATTCCAGGCCGGACAACGGGCTGGTCTGCGGTACCACGCCGACGTGCAGGCTGCCGTCCAATACGCCTTGCTCCACCTGGCTCGGCGCGATCATGCGGATCTGGATGCGCACGTCAGGACCGCGATCCTTGAGTTCGGCCAGGGCATGAGTGATGCGCATGTGTGGGAGGGTGACCAGGTTGTCGGTAAGACCGATGTTGAGCTCGCCGCGCAGGTGCTGGTGCAGGCCGTTGACTTCGGTGCGGAATGTTTCCAGTGCGCTGAGCAGTTGCAGCGCCGAGTGATACACCTCGCGGCCTTCCTCGGTCAGCGAAAACCCGGCGCGCCCGCGCTGGCACAGGCGCAGGCCCAGGCGCTGCTCGAGGTCGTTCATTTGCTGGCTGATTGCCGAGCGACCGATGCCCAAAACGTTTTCGGCGGCCGAGAAGCCGCCGCACTCGACCACGCTGCGGTAAATCTTCAGCAGGCGAATGTCGAAGTCGCTGACTTGGGCGAGGGGATCGGGGCGTCGGCTCATCTGTTTAGTCCGGGTCTGACTGAAGGTTAGAAATGTTGGCTTTTTCCGAATTTATCCTCATGCCAACGTAGCGGCAACAACACCCATCGTTGCCTATTCGTTTGCCGAGGAACCGCCGATGAACATGCCTGAAGCCGCGCCCACCGGTCTGGCCAGCCAGCTCAAGCTGGACGCCCACTGGATGCCGTACACCGCCAACCGCAATTTCCATCGCGATCCGCGCCTGATCGTCGCGGCTGACGGCAATCATCTGGTCGACGACAAGGGACGGCGCATCTTCGACGCACTGTCGGGCCTGTGGACCTGTGGCGCAGGGCACACGCGTAAGGAAATCGCTGACGCCGTGTCGCGCCAGATGAGCGTGCTCGACTACTCACCGGCCTTCCAGTTCGGTCATCCGCTGTCGTTCCAGTTGGCGGAAAAGATCGCCGAGCTGACGCCAGGCGATCTGAACCACACCTTCTATACCAACTCCGGCTCCGAGTGTGCCGATACGGCGCTGAAGATGGTGCGTGCCTACTGGCGCCTGAAGGGCCAGGCCAGCAAGACCAAGATCATCGGCCGTGCCCGCGGTTATCACGGCGTCAACATCGCCGGTACCAGCCTGGGCGGGGTCAACGGCAACCGCAAGATGTTCGGCCAGTTGCTGGATGTCGATCATTTGCCTCACACCGTGTTGCCGGTCAATGCCTTCTCCCGAGGACTGCCGGAAGAGGGTGGTATTGCCCTGGCCGACGAGATGCTCAAGCTGATCGAGCTGCACGATGCCTCGAACATCGCTGCAGTGATCGTCGAGCCGCTGGCCGGCTCTGCCGGTGTGCTGCCGCCGCCGAAGGGTTATCTGAAACGTCTGCGTGAAATCTGCACCCAGCACAACATCCTGCTGATCTTCGACGAAGTGATCACCGGCTTTGGTCGTATGGGGGCGATGACGGGCGCTGAAGCGTTTGGCGTGACCCCGGACCTGATGTGCATTGCCAAACAGGTCACCAACGGCGCGATTCCAATGGGCGCCGTGGTCGCCAGCAGCGAGATCTACCAGACCTTCATGAATCAGCCGACCCCGGAATATGCGGTGGAATTCCCCCACGGCTATACCTACTCCGCTCACCCGGTAGCTTGCGCGGCCGGTATCGCGGCGCTGGACCTGCTGCAGAAGGAAAACCTGGTGCAGGCTTCGGCCGAGCTCGCCCCGCACTTCGAGCAGTTGCTGCATGGGCTCAAAGGCAGCAAGAACGTGGTGGACATCCGCAACTATGGCCTGGCTGGCGCGATTCAGATCGCTGCCCGCGACGGCGATGCGATCGTGCGTCCCTACGAGACTGCCATGAAGCTGTGGAAGGCTGGGTTCTATGTGCGCTTCGGCGGCGACACCTTGCAGTTCGGGCCGACCTTCAATACTCAGCCGCACGAACTGGACCGTCTGTTCGATGCGGTAGGCGAAACGCTGAATCAGATCGACTGATCTTTCCGACTTTGAGGACAGGCGCTTCGGGCGCCTGTCTTTCCCTTCTTTATCTGGAGTCTCGCATGAGCATCGTTCAGCACCTGATCAACGGTGAGCTGGTTTCCAAAGGCGGCCGCACCGCCGACGTCTTCAATCCCTCCACAGGGCAGGCCACGCGCAAGGTCGAATTGGCCAGTCGCGCGACCATCCAGGATGCCATCGACGCGGCCAAGGCCGCGTTTCCGGCCTGGCGCAACACGCCGCCGGCCAAGCGTGCCCAGGTCATGTTCCGTTTCAAGCAGTTGCTGGAGCAGAACGAAGCCCGCATCTCGCAGATGATCAGTGAAGAGCACGGCAAGACCCTGGAAGATGCGGCCGGCGAACTCAAGCGCGGTATCGAGAACGTCGAGTTCGCCTGTGCAGCGCCGGAGCTGCTCAAGGGCGAGTACAGCCGTAACGTCGGCCCGAACATCGACGCATGGTCTGACTTCCAGCCGTTGGGCATCGTGGCGGGTATCACACCGTTCAACTTCCCGGCCATGGTGCCGCTGTGGATGTATCCGCTGGCCATCGTCTGCGGCAATGCCTTCATCCTCAAGCCGTCGGAGCGTGATCCCAGCTCGACGCTGTACATCGCGCAATTGCTGCAGGAAGCCGGGCTGCCCAAAGGCATCCTCAATGTGGTGCACGGTGACAAGGAAGCGGTGGACGCGCTGATCGAGGCGCCAGAGGTCAAGGCCCTGAGCTTCGTGGGCTCGACGCCGATCGCCGAGTACATCTATGCCGAAGGCACCAAGCGCGGCAAGCGTGTGCAAGCCCTGGGCGGGGCGAAGAACCATGCGGTGCTGATGCCCGATGCTGAACTGGACAACGCCGTCAGTGCCTTGATGGGCGCGGCCTATGGTTCGTGCGGCGAGCGCTGCATGGCGATTTCGGTGGCCGTGTGCGTGGGTGACCAGGTCGCCGATGCACTGATCGCCAAGCTTGAACCGCAGATCAAGGCGCTGAAGATCGGTGCCGGTACCTCCTGTGGCCTGGACATGGGGCCGTTGGTCACCGCAGCGGCTCGCGACAAGGTCGTGGGCTACATCGACGATGGCTTGGCGGCTGGCGCCAAGCTGGTGGTGGACGGTCGCGGCTTGCGGGTGTCTGGCAACGAGGATGGTTACTTCGTTGGCGGTACGTTGTTCGATCACGTCACGCCCGAGATGCGTATCTATAAGGAGGAGATCTTCGGGCCGGTGCTGTGCGTGGTGCGGGTGAGCAGCCTGGAAGAGGCCATGCAACTGATCAATGAGCATGAGTACGGTAATGGCACCTGCATCTTCACCCGGGACGGTGAGGCGGCGCGCTTGTTCTGCGACGAGATCGAGGTGGGGATGGTCGGGGTCAACGTGCCGCTGCCAGTGCCGGTGAGCTATCACAGTTTCGGCGGCTGGAAGCGCTCGCTGTTCGGTGACTTGCATGCCTATGGGCCGGATGGCGTGCGCTTCTACACCCGTCGTAAGGCCATCACCCAGCGTTGGCCACAGCGCAAGAGTCACGAGGCTTCGCAGTTCGCGTTTCCGAGCTTGTAATACTGCAGGTGAATAGCGGGGCGGCCGACAGGCCGCCCCGCTTTGTTTCAACTATTTGAAGTTATTTGAAATTAAGCCTTGACCGCTGTTCAGATCCCCTTATAATGCGCCCCACTTCCGCAGCAAACGGAACGCAAAACTTCTTGTTAATCAAC
>NZ_JAUTXS020000006.1:0-33681 GCF_030658255.1 Pseudomonas sp. RAC1 | reverse complement strand
GCGCGCCAGTTCAGACGCCGCCCATCGCGACCTCAGGAGGCCGAGCAGAGGTGGCATGGAGGGGGTTGACGGGCATGGATGCCCGTCAAGCGCTTGGGGCCATGGATGGCCCCTAAGCGCGGTACCCCCGGAATGCCACCGGCGCGAGGGAACCCCGCAGCGCAGCGAAGGGGCCGTATGCGGGAGCAAGCGGTTTTTGCCCCTCTTTTTTCCAAGAAAAAAAGAGGGTCGCCGTAAGGGCGAAAAGGTGACTCAGCCTCAACAAAGCCACCGGATAAGCCCCCAAACCACCCGTCCCCTCCCCAAAAGAATCAATGAAAATCCCGGCTCCTAACCTCAAGCCCCTCCAACAACCCACTGACATCTTCAAGCCGCCGAGCAACAAGATGCAGCACCCCTTTCTCCCGTTCCAACCTCCCCCTGACCTTCAACAACCGAGCCCCCACCAACACCCCCCGCTGCCGCTCCGCCAACTCCCGCCACACCACCACATTCAGCAACCCATGCTCATCCTCAAGCGTCACAAAGGTCACCCCGCTGGCAGTCTGCGGTCGCTGCCGCCCCACCACGATCCCAGCCACGGCAACCGCATCCCCATGCCCCAACGCCTCGAGCTCCATCAGACTGCGGCACCCCAACCCCCGCAAACGCCGCCGTAACAGAACCAACGGATGAGGTCCAAGCGTCGTACCCAACGAGGCATAGTCGGCAAACACCTCTTCAGCCACCGTCGGCACCGGCAATGACACCGCCGCTTCCGCCACAGGTTCGAGCCCTGCGAACAAGGGCAACTGCGCCTGCACCGCAGCCACCTTCCAACGCGCCTGGTGCCGGTCCGCAGCCAGCGCCCTCAGGGCTCCAGCATCGGCAAGACGCGCGCGGGCGCGGCTGTCCAGGGCGGCACGCACACACAGATCCTCGACATCACGCCAGGCACGCTGCGCCCGCGCCTGCTCCAGACGCCGCGCATCCTCCTCACTGAAGCCGCGGATCTGCCGCAACCCCAGACGGATCGCCAAGTCGCCGTCTTCCCTCAATTCCAACGTACAGTCCCATGCACTGTGGAACACATCCACCGCACGCACCTCAATGCCCTGCCGACGCGCGTTCTGCAACAACTGGTCGGGACTGTAGAAGCCCATGGGCCAGCTATTGACCAACGCACAGGTGAAGATCGCCGGCTCATGGCACTTCAGCCAACTGCTGGCGTAGCACAACAAGGCGAAGCTGGCCGCATGGGATTCGGGAAACCCATAACTGCCGAAGCCCTTGATCTGCTCGAAGATGCGTTCGGCGAAGGCTGCTTCGTATCCGTTGCGCTGCATGCCCTCGAGCAGCCGCACACGATGTGGCTCCAGCCCACCGTGTCGCTTCCATGCCGCCATGCTGCGACGCAATTGGTCGGCCTCGCCTGGGCTGTAGTCGGCCGCGACCATCGCCAGCTCCATCACCTGCTCTTGGAACAAAGGCACACCCAGGGTGCGTTCGAACACCGCTTCGAGTTTCTGCGACGGGTAACTGACAGGCTCATCGCCCATGCGACGACGCAAGTACGGGTGCACCATGTCGCCCTGGATCGGCCCAGGCCGCACGATGGCCACCTCGATCACCAGGTCATAGAAGGTGCGTGGCTGCAGCCGTGGCAGCATGGCCATCTGCGCCCGCGACTCGATCTGGAACACGCCCATGGTCTCGGCGCGGCTGATCATCGCATAGGTGGCCGGGTCTTCCTGGGGGATGGTGGCCAGGGTCAGATCACGACCCCGGTGCTGCCTGAGCAGGTCGAAGCAGCGACGCAAAGCGCTGAGCATGCCCAAGGCGAGCACATCGACCTTGAGCAAGCCGACCATGTCCAGGTCGTCCTTGTCCCACTGGATCACCGTGCGTTCGGGCATCGCCGCGTTCTCCACCGGCACCAGGCGATCCAGCGGTTGCTCGGAGATGACGAAGCCGCCGGGGTGCTGCGACAGGTGCCGGGGGAAGCCTATCAATTCGCCTGCCAACACCAGAATGCGCCGCAACCACGGGCTCTGCGCCTCGAAGCCGGCCTCGCTCAGGCGTTGGGCGTCGGGTATGCGGTCGCTCCAGCGTCCGCAGCACTGGGCCAGGGCATCGATCTGGTCGGCCGGCAAGCCCAGCACCCGGGCCACATCGCGTACCGCACCGGCAGCATGGTAGGTACTGACCACCGCCGTCAGTGCTGCGCGATGACGACCATACCGGCGAAACACGTACTGGATGACCTCTTCACGCCGGTCGTGCTCGAAGTCCACGTCGATGTCCGGCGGCTCATTGCGTTCGCGTGATAGAAAACGCTCGAACAGCAGGTGATGGCGGGTGGGGTCCAGCTCGGTGATGCCCAGCACGAAGCACACCACTGAGTTGGCGGCAGAGCCCCGGCCCTGGCAGAGAATGCCTTGGCGTCGAGCGAAGGCGACGATGTCATGCACCGTCAGGAAGTAGCTTTCGTAGCCCAGTTCTTCGATCAAGGCCAATTCGCGTTGCAACGCCTGATGAACCTCGTCGTCGGCGCCATTTGGCCAGCGATCCGGTACGCCCTGCAGGCACAGGTGACGTAACCAGGTGGCGGGGGTATGGGTGTCTGGCACCAACTCGCGCGGGTACTGATATTTGAGCTCGCTCAGGTCGAACCGGCAACGCTCGGCGATGACCAGGGTCTCGGCCAACAGTGGCGCGGGATACAGCTGAGCGAGTTGATCGCGGCTGCGTAAATGTCGCTCGCCGTTGGGGTACAGATAGCGGCCTGCCTCAGCCACCTTGCAGTGCTGGCGGATGGCGGTCATGCAGTCCTGCAGGGCCCGGCGACCGCGCACATGCATGTGCACATCGCCGCAAGCCACGAGCGGTAATTGCAATTGCTGCGCGAGAAGGTGGACTGCTCGCAGGCGCTGATCGTCGTCGGGGCCACGGTGCAGGTGCAGCGCCAGCCACAAGCGCTCGGGAAACAGGCGCTGCAACCAATCGGCATCGGCATGATCGGCGAGTGAATCGGCAACCCACAGCGCCAGCAGACCTTGGGTGCAATGCTCCAAGTCCTCGGCAAGCAATCGATACTCGCCCTTTTCAGCCCGGCGCCGCGCACGGGTGATCAGCGCACAGAGATTCTGGTAGCCCTCGAGGTTTTCGACCAGCAGCACCAGGCATGGCCCGTCGTGCATCCGCACTTCGCTACCGACGATCAGCCGCACGCCGTGCTCGCGGGCCGCCTGCCAGGCCCTGACGATACCGGCCAAGGTGCATTCGTCGGTGATCGCCAGGGCCTGGTAACCCTGCTCACCTGCCCGACGAAACAGCTCGTCGGCACTTGAGGCGCCGCGCTGGAAGCTGAAGTTCGACAGGCAGTGCAGCTCGGCGTATTCGGGCGGCGTCATGCGAACCAGCCCTGCAGCCACAAGGGTCCAGGCTGCGCGAGATCGCGATAGGCCCAGCCGCGCAAGCCGTCGCGGGTTTCGATGCGGTAGTAGTCGCGGCGCACGTCGCCACCGTCCCACCAGCCCGACTCGATGCGTTCAGCCTTGCCCAACCAGTGCACACCCGATTCGGGCAAGGCTTGAGCCTGGCTCAGCAGCCAGCCAGGACGGCTGCCAGGGATGACCACAAGGCCGCTCGCCGCGCCCTGCTCCGCTGTCTGCCAAGCGTGTTCCGGACGATGATCGGCAGCGGCGCACAGGCTCTTGACCGCCTCGTCGCCCAAGCGGGCGCGCAGACGCTCGCGCAATTGCTCCCAGGGCTGGGCCTGCTGCGCACGCGGGTCGAACAACGCTCGGTGCTGAGGCACGAACGCTGGCAGGTCCTCGGCCAGCAAGCGCAAGGTGCGCACTGGGGCGGCAATACGCAAGGGCTCGAGGCGACCACGCGCCAGCTCGAACAACATCGCAGGCTCCCGCTCGGCAGCCAGCAGGCCAACCTTGAGTACGGTGTCCGGACCTTCGACATGCTCCAGGTGCAGCTCGAAGCGCTGCACGCCACAGTCACGTCCGGCGAGAAAGGCTGCCAGGTCGTTGAGCAGACGGCGCAACGGAAACAGCAACGCCTGATGCGACTCGACATCGAAATTCAATTCCAACCGTGACTCGAAGCGATCAGGCGGCTGATAGAAATCCAGGCCAAGGGCACGCAGGCCGAACAGGTGATCCAGGTGCAACTGCACACTGGCGGCGAAGCGTCGGGCCACGGCATCGCGAGGCAAAGCCTGCACCTGCGCGAGTCGATGCAGGCCCATGCGGGACAACGCCTGGGCAGCCTCGGTCGGCAAACCGACGCGGTCCAGCGGCATGTTCGCCAGCGCGGCGCGGGTCTGCTCGGGGCAGGTCAGCGCGAGGCCATCGTGACCGTTTGCCAGCATGCGAGCGGCCACTGGATTGCTCGCCAGCACGATGCGATGGCGCAGGCCCAACGCCTGCAGCTCTTCGCGCAGGCGCGCCTCGAAACGTGACCAGGGGCCGAACAATTGCAGGCTCGAGCCCACTTCCAGCAGCAGTGCGCGTGGGTAGTGCAGGCTGACCTGGGCGCTGAAGCGGTAGGCCCAGGCTGCCAGCAGTTGCTGCACCTGCTCGATGCGCGCCGGTTCCACCTCGACACAGGTGAATCCTTCGGCCAAGGCGCGGGCGGCGGTCAGCGTCTGGCCCGCACGCAGCCCCAGCGCTGCGGCGGCGCCATTGACCGCTTGCAACACCCGACGCTGCGCGGGACCGGCCAACAGCACCAGCGGCGCATCGGCGTCGTCGCGCCCGCGCAGGACGGTGTCCAGCGCCAGTTGCGGCAGCAGGATGCAAGCCCAGAGCATGGTGCATCAACCTCGCCCGGCAGTGCTGATGGGGGCCGCCGGCACCAGGCCACCGCGGCACTTGAGCACCCGCCACTGCGCCGGGCGGGTATCGATGGCGATGCGTAGGGCCGCAGGCGACGGGTTGTGTGCCGCCTGTTGCGGGCGACAGGCGAACGCCAGCGCCTCACCGGTTTCGGCAGCCACCTGCAAGCGACGCAAGGCGCGATCGTCGACCCGCTCCGGCCAGCACAGCACCGCCGCACAACTGCCCGAACGCAGGCATTGCTCGGCAGCCCAGAGCGCTTCGTCCGGTTTGGCCTCGACCTGCGCCAGCCAGCGCAGGTCGACCCCGGCGGCCTGCCAGGCCGGGGCATAGGGAATGAACGGCGGCGCCACCAGCAGCACCCGCCCGCCCTCACCGCTCAGGCGCGCCAGCGTGGGCCACAGCAAGTGCAGCTCGCCGCAGCCCGGGCTGGCCAGCAGCAGTTCACTGAGCGCCGCCGGTGGCCAGCCGCCTTCGGGCAAGCGTGCATCCAGGTCGGCATGACCGGTAGGCTGCAGGCCCAAGGCGCGGGGCTGAGCCTGTCGCCCGCGCCAGACACGACGCTGGTCGAGCAGCCCGTCGAGATCGACCACCGCGCCCATCAGTCACGCCTCACCAGGCCACAGAACACCCCTTCGATGCAGAAGTCGTGCTCGGGGCCGACCTCGATAGCAGCATAGGCCGGGTTGCGCGGCAGCAGCCGATACCCACCGCTGACCCGCTCCAGCCGCTTGATGGTGACCTCGCCGTCGAGCCGGGCAACGACGATCTGCCCGTCGCGGGCCTCGGCCTGCTGCAGGATGCCCACCAGGTCGCCATCGAGTATGCCGTCGCCGATCATCGAGTCGCCGCGCACCTTCAGCAGGTAGTCCGGTGTGCGCCGAAACAGGCTGGGGTCGATCAGCAGTTGCTCGTGGATGTCCAGGTCCGGCCCGATCGGCGCACCGGCGGCCACCCGACCGAGCACCGGCAATTCCAATACCTGCGGACGGCGCGCGGTTTGGGCCAGGCGAATGCCTCGCGCCTGGTTGGGCGTGACCTCGATGAACCCCGCCTGATGCAAGGCGCTGATGTGCTTGCGGGCCACACTGCGCGAAGCGAAGCCGAAGCGCTGGGCGATATCGGCCAGACTCGGTGGCTGACCGTGCTCGGCGATGCGTTCACGGATGAAGTCGAGGATGGCGCGGCGTTTGGGAGTGAGCGTATTCATGGAGCACATTTGTACTCTTTTCGCAAAACACTGAACAGCCCCCTTCGTCGCCACATTGGTTATAGTGGCCGCTGAATTGTTTCTTCACCTGACAGGAAGCCCGATGCTGACCGCCCTGCTGTTCGACCTCGACGGGACCCTTACCGATACCGATACCCTGCATCTGCAGGCCTTTCGCAAGCTGCTGCACGATCACGACGGTCGCGAATTGACCCAGGCACAGTTCAACGAACAGGTCAGCGGTCGCTCCAACGGCCTGCTGTTCAAGGAACTGTTCCCTCAGGCCGATGCCGCCCAATGCCAGGCCTTGGCCGAACGCAAGGAGGCACTGTTCCGCGAGCTGTCGCCCCGCCTCGAACCCCTGCCCGGTCTGCTGCGCCTCCTGGCCCACGCCGAGCAGCAAGGCCTGGGCATGTGCGTAGTCACCAATGCGCCACGCCTGAATGCCGAACACATGCTTCAGGCCCTGGGGCTGATCGAACGCTTCGAGCATGTGCTGGTGGCTGACGAGCTGGCGCGGCCCAAGCCCGATCCCCTGCCCTATCTCACTGGCCTGCAACGCCTGAACGCCAAGGCCGAGCAGGCGCTGGCCTTCGAGGATTCGCTGCCGGGCGTGAAAGCAGCGGTCGATGCCGGCATCTTCACCGTGGCCCTGGCCACCACCCAGCCGGCCGAGCGCCTGCTGCAGGCGGGGGCAGGACTGGTGATCGACGATTACCAGGACCCGCGCCTATGGACACTGATCGAGTCCATGCAAGCCAACGCCTGATGCACCAATGCCAGGGGCGCAGCGCTCAACCCCGAGCGCGTCGCCCCTGTATCAGGAAGACCAACAGCCCCATTGCCGGCAACGCCGCGCCCACCAGCACCACGCCCGTCCAGCCGTACCCGGCGTAAACGGCGCTGGCCACCGCCGAGCCGAGGGCGCCGCCAATGAAGATACTGGTCATGTACAGGGCATTGAGCCGTCCACGGCTGGCCGGATCCAGTGCATACACCTCGCGTTGACCGATCACCATGTTCATCTGCACGGCAAAGTCCAGCAGCACACCGGTCAGCGCCAGGCCTACCACACCCGCCCCCGGCGCTGTCAGCCCGAACAGCAGCGACAGCGGTGCCAGCGTCAGGGCCAACAGGGTGCCCAGGCGCGCATGGCCCGCGTCGGCCATGCGCCCGGCAATCGGTGCGGCGATCGCGCCCACCGCGCCGATCAGGGCGAATACGGCGATCTGGCTCTGCGACAAACCGTGCTCCTGCGTCAGCGCCAGGGGTACGGCAGTCCAGTACAGGCAGAACCCACCGAACATCAGCGCCTGATACAACGCGCGCTGTCGCAACGGCCGGTGGCGCCGCAACAGCCCGACCAACGAGGCCATGAGCGCCGCATAACTGGCCCTGTGCTCAGGCACCCGACGCGGCAAGGTCAGTGCCAGCAACAGCACCATCGCCGCCATCAGCCCCGCGGCCGCGATGAAGACGGCACGCCAGCCGAAATGGTCGGCGATCAGGCTCGATAGCGGACGCGCCAGCAGAATCCCCAGCAGCAGACCGCCCATGATGTTGCCCACCACACGCCCGCGTTGCTGCTCCGGTGTCAGGTGGGCCGCCAGCGGAATGAGCATCTGCACCGACACCGAACTGAAGCCGATCAGCAAGGCGTAGGCCAGGAACAGATGGCCCTGCCCCTGCCCACTGCTGCCGGCCAGCAACAGGCTGACGCACGCCAGAACAGCCGTGGCGATCATCAGCCGGCGGTTCTCCAGCAGGTCGGCCAGCGGTACCAGCAACAGCAGGCCCAGGGCATAGCCGATCTGGGTGAGCGACACGATCAGGCTGGCGCGTTCGGTGGACAGCCCCAGGTCCGGCGCGATCAGGCCGACGATGGGCTGCGCGTAGTACAGGTTGGCGACGATGGCGCCGCAACAGAACGCGAGCAGTATCACCAGACCTCGGCTGATCGACGCTGCGGCGGGTGAAGTCAAGGTACGAGGACTTGTCATGGTCAGGTTGATACCGGGCGGAGTATGCCGCGCACCTTAGCGGCTACGCAGCGCGGAGGAAACCATGAGGACGCGAGATGCGCGAAGTAGCTGACTGCGACCCAGGGTCGCGGCGGATCACAGACGCAAAACCGGCTTTAGAACACCGCAAAGCGGTCACTTAACAGATCAAACCTGACAGATTCGTCAAAAAATGACGTATCAGTTTGTAAACGTTGTTACATCGAACAAGTGGTCACAGATCATGGCGACATGGCATCATTGACGTCAAAAATCTTACACATGGTGACGAAAGCATACTTTGCCGCAGGTCACCCGGCGCCAGATGTGTTGCCTAGATGCCGCGACACGCCGGCCACCGAGGGCCTGCCTGCCACATCCCAAGGAGTAGCGAGATGCAGTTAAGGAATATGAAGATCGGAATCAGGGCGGCGTGTGTCTTCGCATTGCTGGGGGTGCTGGTGCTGATCATGGGCCTGGTCGCCCTGTACGAAACCCGGCGCATGGACGGCGCCACCGACGAAATCCGCGTGACCTGGATGCCGGCGATCATCGCCCTCAATGAGGTCGGCACCAGCCTGGGCCGGGCCCGCGCACTCACCTTGCGCAGCGTGATCGAAGCAGACCCCGCCGCACGCCAGGCCACGCTCAGCCGCATCGGCGACATCAACAACGAGCTTGCCGAAGGCATCAAGACCTACGAGGCCACCATCGAGGAACAGGACGACCGCGCCCTGTTCAACACCTTCACCCGCTTGTCCGAGCGCTACCACGGCCTGCAGAAGTCCATCCGCGAGGCTGCCGCCAATGGCGATATCGCCCAGGCCCAGCGCCTGGTCAACGGCCCGCTCGCCGAATATGCCGACACCATGATGAAAGCCCTGGGCGAGTTGATGCAGTACAACACCAACGGCGCGGACAAAGCCTCCCAACTGAGCAGCGACACCTATGACGAAGCCTTCCTGCTGATCGTCGCCGCGCTGGTCACCATTCTCATCGCCCTGGCCGCCATCGCCGTGTTGCTGACCCGCAGTATCGTGCTGCCTTTGGGCGAGGCCGTGCGGGTAGCCGAACGCGTGGCCACCGGTGACCTCACCCAAGAGATTCACATCGTCGGCCGTGACGAGCCGGCCTTGCTGCTGCGCGCCCTGAGCCGCATGCAGCAGAACCTGCGCGACACTATCCGGCAGATCGCAGCGTCCTCCGACCAACTGGCTTCGGCTTCCGAAGAGCTGCACACGGTCACCGAAGACACCAGCCGCGGCCTGCATCAGCAGAGTGCCGAGATCGATCAGGCAGCCACTGCCGTCAACCAGATGACGGCGGCGGTAGAAGAAGTGGCGAACAACGCGGTCAGCACGGCCGATGCGTCCAAAGGCGCCGACCAGACCACCCGCGACGGCCGCGATCAGGTCAACCAGGCCTTGAGCTCGATCCAGCATCTGGTCGAAGACGTTACCGGCACCTCCAGCGAGATCGAAGCGCTGGCCACCAGCGCCAATGAGATCAGCCGCGTGCTCGATGTGATCGGCTCGATTGCCGGGCAGACCAACCTGCTGGCACTCAACGCGGCCATCGAAGCGGCGCGCGCGGGCGAAGCCGGACGCGGCTTCGCCGTGGTGGCTGACGAGGTGCGGGCACTGGCGCACCGCACGCAGCAGTCCACGGCGGAAATCGAACAGATGATCGGCGGTATCCAGACCGGCACCGAGCGCGCCGTCGGTTCGATGCACAGCAGTCAGGGGCGTGCCAGCGGCACCTTGGAAGTGGCCCAGGCCGCTGGCCAAGCGCTGGAGTTGATCGCCGAGGCCATCGCGGCGATCAACCAGCGCAATCTGGTGATCGCCAGTGCTTCGGAACAGCAAGCGCAGGTGGCGCGCGAAGTGGACCGTAATCTGGTCAACATCCGTGACCTGGCGATGCAGACCTCGGCGGGAGCCAACCAGACCAGCGCGGCGGCGCAGGACCTATCGCGCCTGGCGGTGGAGTTGAATGGGATGGTGGCGCAGTTCAAAGTCTGATTCAGAGAGACCGGGGCCGCCCTGCGGCCCCTAGCGCTTCATTCATTTACCCGCACCACCCTCCCCGCCTTCACCGGCTGCCCGCGCGTGGCCAGGCAGTAGTAAAGCGGCACGGTCACCAGCAGACCGAACAACCACGACAAGTCCGCACCTTCGACAAGATTCGAGTAGGGCCCCACATACAGCGCGGTATTGGCGAACGGCAACTGCACCAGAATCCCGCACACGTAGGCGACGATGGCGTGATGGTTGAAGCGTCCATAGATGCCGCCATCTGCGCGGAAGAACGAGGCGATGTCGTACACGCCCTTCTTGATCAGGTAGAAGTCCACCAGGTTGATCGACGCCCAGGGCACCAGCACCAGCAGCAGTGCCAGGATCAGGCCGATGAACTGACCGATGAAGCCGGCCGAGGCGTTGAGTGCCACCAGCGCACAGCCCAGCAGAATCAGCGAAGCCAGCACCACCCGCACGCGCACGCTCGGCGTCCACCGAGCGGCGAACGTCTGGATCGCGGTGACGATCGACAGCACCGCCCCGTACAGATTCAGCGCGTTGTGACTGACGATGTTGAGCAGGAACAGCACCATCAGAATCGGTCCGAGCCAGCCGGTGGCCTGCTTCACCGCCTCCATGGCATCGGTGCCTTCGGGCACGCACAACACCGCCACCGCGCCAAAGCTGAAGCACAGGATAGTGCCTAGGGTGGCGCCGAAGTAGGTCGCCCAGAATGGCTTGGCGATGCCGATTTCCTTGGGCAGATAGCGCGAGTAGTCCGAGGTGTAGGGCGAGAAGCTGATCTGCCAGATGGTGCCCAACGACACGGTGGCGATGAAGCCCGACAGGTTGAAGGCGCCGCGGCTGTAGAAGTCGGCCGGCAGGTCCTGGGCGAACATCATGATGAAGCCGGCCAGCAGCGCCGAACCCATCACCCAGGTGCCGATGCGGTTCAGGCTATGGATGAAGCGATAGCCGATCACCCCGATGGCCGTAGCGCTCAGGGCGCCGATCACGATCGCGCTCGGCATCGGCACGCTCGGGGCGATGCCATGGATCGATTTGCCCGCCAGGACGATATTGGAAATGAAGAAGCCGACGTAGATCAACGCGGTGAAGAACACGATCAGCAACGCGCCGTAGCGCCCGAACTGACCGCGGCTCTGCACCATCTGCGGAATGCCCAGCTGCGGTCCCTGCGCAGAGGCCAGGGCGATGACGATACCGCCCAGCAGATGCCCCATCACGATGGCGACCAGACCCCACATCAGGTTCAGGTGAAACACCTGGATCACCATCGCGCCGGTGACGATCGGCAGGGGGGCGATGTTGGTGCTGAACCAGAGGGTGAACAGGTCGCGCGCCTTCCCGTGGCGCTCGGAGGGGGGAACATGATCGACCGTATGATTCTCGACAAACTGGTGTTGCGACGACGGTTGGGACATAGGATTTCAGCTCGAAAGGATCATTTTTATCGTTGTATGGAAACCGCTCTGGGCGGCCTCTCAGCTGAAGACCATATTATGGTATTCCAAACTTTTGACAACACTGCTCCGCACTTTTTCGGCGCACCTGATCCGTTTAGCGCCTCACGCCAGGGCAGTCGCCTAGCCCAGCAGACCAGTGATTACGGGCTTTGCACCGTTCATCGCCGCCCCTGGGTCGCGGAAAAATTCGCTTGCAATATAGGTATTACGGTATACCATCAGACACATCAACGATAAAAACCGCGGACCACCGCACGCCCCATCGAGGTAACGCCATGATCGACGCAACCCTCTATAAGCACGTCCTGGGCTCCTTCCCCTCCGGCGTCACCGTCATCACCACCCTGGACGACGACGGCTCGGTCGTCGGCCTCACTGCCAGCGCTTTTTCCTCCCTGTCGATGGAACCGCCGTTGGTGCTGTTCTGCCCCAACTACAGCTCCGACTCCTACCCCGTGCTGATCAAGCAGAAGCGCTTCGCCATTCATCTGCTCTCCGGCGATCAGCAGGCCGAAGCCTATGCGTTCGCGAAAAAGGGCAAGGACAAGGCCAACGGCATCGAGTGGACCCTGAGCGCCTTGGGCAATCCCCTGCTGACCGGTGCCACGGCGATCATCGAGTGCGAGCTGTGGCGCGAATACGAAGGCGGCGATCACGCCATCATGGTGGGCAAGGTGCACAACCTGATCGTCCCCGACGAGGCCCCCAGCCCGATGATCTATTGCCGCGGCAAGATGGCCAGCCTGCCCGCGCTCGCCTGACACCACCTGCCTGAGCGAGCGGCAGGGGTCTGACCTGAGCACACGGCCCGAGCCGATGTCATCCGCCCCCTGCCCCGCCAGGCGACCACCACTCGCTCCGAGGAAAAACCCCATGAAATTTTCGCTGTTCGTGCACATGGAACGTTGGGATGACCAGGTCAGCCACCGCCAGTTGTTCGAGGACCTGACCGAACTGACCCTGATGGCCGAGCGCGGCGGATTCAGCACGGTCTGGATCGGCGAACACCACGCCATGGAATACACCATCTCGCCAAGCCCAATGCCGCTGCTGGCCTACCTGGCCGCCCGCACCGAAACCATTCGCCTGGGCGCCGGCACCATCATCGCGCCGTTCTGGAACCCGATCCGCGTGGCAGGCGAATGCGCCCTGCTCGATGTCATCAGCAACGGCCGCATGGAAGTGGGCCTGGCCCGCGGCGCCTACCAGTTCGAGTTCGACCGCATGGCCGGCGGTATGCCCGCCACCGACGGCGGCAAGGCCCTGCGCGAAATGGTCCCGGCGGTGCGCGCGCTGTGGCAGGGCGACTACGCCCACCAAGGCGAAGTGTACAACTTCCCCACCTCGACCAGCGTGCCCAAGCCGGTACAGGCGGGCATGCCGCCGATGTGGATCGCTGCGCGCGACCCGGACTCGCACAACTTCGCGGTCAAGCATGGCTGCAACGTCATGGTCACCCCATTGATGAAGGGCGACGAGGAAGTGCTGGACCTGAAAAACAAGTTCCAGGCCGCTCTGGATAACAACCCCGAGGTGCCACGCCCGCAACTGATGGTGCTGCGCCACACCCACGTGCACAGCCCGGCCGACCCGGACGGCTGGAAAGTCGGCGCCCAGGCCATCTCGCGCTTCTACCGCACCTTCGACGCCTGGTTCGGCAACAAGACCACGCCGGTCGATGGTTTCCTGGAGCCGAGCCCGGAGTCCAAGTTCGCCGAAGTGCCGGCGTTCGCGCTGGACAACATCCGCAAGAACACCATGATCGGCACCCCCGAAGAAATCATCGCGCGCATCCGCTACTACCAGGCGTTAGGTGTCGATGAGTTCAGCTTCTGGTGCGACAACAGCCTGCCGCACGAAGAAAAGCGCAAGTCGCTGGAGCTGTTCATCAAGGAAGTGGTCCCGGCCTTTGCCTGAGACAGGCCGTCACAAGCGGCAGGTTGATCGCAGCCTGCGTTGACTTGCCGCTTGAAGCTCGCCACTTGGCACTTCCATAATTGGTATTATGGTATACCATAAGACAAAACTGGTTAATCACTGTCTTTCCTCACCAGGAGCCCCCCATGAGTTTCGAAATCCGCAAGATCGTCACCTACTCCGAAGAAACCCGCATCGAAGGCGGCAAGGCCACCGACAAGCCAGTGACCATGGTCGGCCTGGCCGTGGTGATCAAGAACCCATGGGCCGGTCGCGGTTTCGTTGAAGACCTCAAGCCAGAAATCCGTGCCAACTGCTCCGAGCTCGGCGCCCTCATGGTCGAGCGCCTCACGGCAGCCATCGGCGGCGCGGACAAGATCGAAGCCTACGGCAAGGCAGCGGTAGTGGGTGCCGACGGCGAGATCGAGCACGCCTCGGCGGTGATCCACACCCTGCGTTTCGGCAATCACTACCGCGAGGCCGTGCAGGCCAAGAGCTACCTGAGCTTCACAAACAAGCGCGGCGGCCCTGGCACTTCGATCCAGATCCCGATGATGCAAAAGGACGACGAGGGCCTGCGTTCGCACTACATCACCCTGGAAATGCAGATCGAAGACGCCCCGCGCGCCGACGAGATCGTCGTGGTCCTGGGCGCAGCCGACGGCGGCCGCCTGCATCCGCGCATCGGTAACCGCTACATCGACCTGGAAGAACTGGCGGCCGAGAAAGCCAGCGCCCAATAACAACATGCACACCGGCCGCAGCGACGCGTCGACGCTGCGGCCTCCAAGGAGCACCACCCATGATTCAGCCTGTCGCTGAACGTACACCGGCCGGGACCAGCTACCTGAGCCTCGGCCAGGGCCAACCCGTGGTGCTGATCCACGGCGTGGGCCTGAACAAGGAAATGTGGGGCGGACAATTCGTCGGCCTGGCCGCCGATTACCGGGTCATCGCCTACGACATGCTCGGCCATGGCCAGAGCGCTCGCCCCGCTGTCGATACCGACCTGCAAGGCTACGCCGCGCAACTGGTCGAGTTGCTCGATCATCTGCAGATCGCCCAGGCCACCGTGATCGGCTTCTCCATGGGCGGGCTGATCGCTCGCGCCTTCGCCCTGCACTATCCGCAGCGGCTGTCGGCGCTGGTGGTGCTCAACAGCGTGTTCAACCGCAGCCCCGAGCAAAGCGCCGGGGTCATCGCCCGCGCCGCCCAGGCCGCCGAACTGGGCCCGGACGCCAACGTCGATGCGGCGCTGGAGCGCTGGTTCAGCCGTGAATACAAGGCCGCCAATCCGGCCCAGGTCGCGGCCATCCGTCAGGTGCTGGCCGGCAACGACCCGCAGGGCTACCACACCACCTATTCGCTGTTCGCCACACAGGACATGTACCGCGAAGCCGACCTGGGCAGCATCCAGGTGCCGACGCTGATCGCCACCGGCGAGCTCGACACCGGTTCCACCCCGGCCATGACCCGCCAGCTCGCCGCGCGCATTCCCGGCGCCCGCAGCGTGGTGCTGGCCGAGCAACGGCATATGATGCCGGTGGAAGCCCCACGTGACGTCAACCGCATGCTGCTGGACTTCCTGCGCGAAGCGCGCACCCTCACCGAATCCGCCAAGGGGATAGTTGCATGACCCTCGTTCGTTTCCAGATGTGCATCGACGGCCAGTGGCGCGATGCCCAGAGCGGCAAGACCTTCGACAGCCTCGATCCGTCCACCGCCCAGGCTTGGGCGCAATTGCCCGATGCCGACGCGCAGGACGTCGAACTGGCCGTGCAGGCCGCCCAACGCGCCTTCGACAACCCAGCCTGGCGCAGCCTCACCGCCACTGCGCGCGGCAAGTTGCTGCGCCGCCTCGGCGACCTGATCGCCGAGAACAAGGAACACCTGGCGCAACTGGAAAGCCGTGACAACGGCAAGCTGATCCGCGAGACCCGCGGCCAGGTCGGCTACCTGCCGGAGTTCTTCCACTACACCGCCGGTCTGGCCGACAAGCTCGAAGGCGGCACCCTGCCGCTGGACAAGCCCGACCTGTTCGCCTACACCGTGCACGAGCCGATCGGCGTGGTAGCGGGCATCATCCCGTGGAACAGCCCGTTGTACTTGACCGCGATCAAGCTGGCCCCGGCACTGGCCGCCGGTAACACCATCGTCCTCAAGCCGTCCGAGCACGCCTCGGCGACCCTTCTCGAACTGGCCCGCCTGGCCCTCGAGGCAGGCTTCCCTGCGGGCGTGGTCAACGTGGTGACGGGCTACGGCCCCAGTACCGGTGCCGCCCTCACCCGTCACCCGCTGGTGCGCAAGATCGCCTTCACTGGCGGCGCCGCCACGGCCCGCCATGTGGTGCGCAGCAGTGCCGAAAACTTCGCCAAGCTGTCGCTGGAACTAGGCGGCAAGTCGCCCAACATCATCTTCGCCGACGCCGATCTGGACAGTGCCATCAATGGCGCGGTCGCAGGTATCTACGCCGCCTCCGGGCAAAGCTGCGTGGCCGGTTCGCGCCTGCTGGTGCAGGACGAGATCTTCGATGAGTTCGTCGCACGCCTGATCGAGCGCGCCAAGCGTATTCGTATCGGCAACCCGCAGGACGAGGCCAGCGAAATGGGCCCCATGGCCACGGCCCAGCAACTGGCGGTGGTGGAAGGCCTGGTGGCTGCGGCCCAGGCCGAAGGCGCCAAGCTGCGCCTGGGCGGCAAGCGCGCCGAGGTCGAGGGCGACGGCTGGTTCTACGAACCGACCCTGTTCGAATGCGACAGCCACTCGATGACCATCATGCAAGAGGAAGTGTTTGGCCCGGTCGCGGCAGTGATCCGCTTCAAGACCGAGGAACAGGCCCTGGCCATGGCCAACGACTCGCAGTTCGGCCTGGCCGCCGGCATCTGGACCCGCGACCTGGGCCGAGCCCATCGCCTGGCGCGCGACGTGCGCTCGGGCATCATCTGGGTCAACACCTATCGCGCCGTTTCGGCCATGGCGCCGATCGGCGGTTTCAAGAACAGCGGCTACGGCCGTGAGAGCGGCATCGATTCGGTGCTCGCCTATACCGAGCTGAAGACCGTGTGGATCAACTTGTCCACCGCGCCGATGCCCGATCCGTTTGTGATGCGTTGAAGAGGTAGCACGAGATGATCGAACCTGGCATCTACAAAGACGTGATGGGCTCCTTCCCGTCCGGCGTCACCGTGGTCACCACCCTCGATCCGCAGGGCGGTATCGTCGGCATCACCGCCAGCGCCTTCAGTGCGCTGTCGATCGAGCCGGCGCTGGTGTTGTTCTGCCCCAACTACGCCTCCGACACCTACCCGATCCTGCGCGACAGCAAGCAGTTCGCCATCCACCTGCTGTCCGCCGAGCAGACGGCCGAGGCCTATGCCTTCGCGGGCAAAGGCAAGGACAAGGCCAAGGGCATCGACTGGCACCTGAGCGAGCTGGGCAACCCGCTGCTGGCCAAGGCCACGGCGATCATCGAGTGCGAGCTGTGGCGCGAGTACGATGGCGGTGATCATGCGATCATCGTCGGCGCCGTGAAGAACCTGGTGCTGCCGGCCGAACCGGTGACGCCGATGCTCTATCACAAGGGCAAGCTCGGCGCGCTGCCGCCGCTGGGCTGAGGACCGGGGTTGAATTCATCGTCGGTGAGCCGACGAGGGATTCACCCCAGGCTTCGCGCTCATTTCATCTTATCGACCTTCTCCAGGAGCCCCGCCGATGAGCAACGAGAAGTACGAAAAAGGCCTGAAGATCCGCACCCAGGTGCTGGGCGAGGCGTACGTCAACCGTTCGATGCAGAACGCCGACGATTTCACCAAGCCGCTGCAGGACCTGGTCACCGAATACTGCTGGGGCCATGTCTGGGGCCGTGACGGCTTGTCGCTCAAAGAGCGCAGCATGATAAACTTGGCGATGATTTCCGCCCTCAACCGGCCCCACGAGCTCAAGCTGCACATCCGCGGCGCTTTGCGTAATGGTCTGAGCCGGGAACAGATTCGTGAAATCCTGCTCCAGGTCGGCATCTATTGCGGCGTACCCGCGGCGGTGGACAGCTTCCGCCTGGCCCGCGAAGCGTTCGCCGAAGCCGACGCGGAGCCCACCCGTTAACAGCGGGCTGTCGAACCACTGCAAGGAGCGTCTGGGTTCGGGGCGCTTCGAGCCTGGCGCAACAGCCACACACAGAGCTCCCCCGATGAAACGCCAGCCACTCGACGACAGCTTCAAGGTCAACCGCAACCCCGTCACGCTCCGCGAAATCGTGCTCGACAAGCTGCGCGCGGCGATCATGAACTTCCACCTGCTGCCCGGCGACCGCCTGGTCGAGCGCGACCTCTGTGACCGCCTGGGCGTCAGCCGCACCTCGGTGCGTGAAGCGCTGCGTCACCTGGAGTCCGAAGGCCTGGTGGAGTTCGCCGACGCCAAGGGCCCGCGAGTGGCAATCATCACCTTGGAAGATGCGCGCGACATCTACGAGCTGCGCTGCGTACTCGAAGGGCTGATCGTCCAACTGTTCACCCTCAACGCCAAGGCCAAGGACATCCGCGCCCTCGAGCGTGCCCTGGAAGTGAACCGTGAAGCGCTGGAAGAAGGCGAGCTGCAGCAGGTGCTCGATTCGGTGCAAGGCTTCTACGATGTGCTGCTCGAAGGCTCGGGCAACCACGTCGCCGCCACCCAGTTGCGCCAGTTGCAGGCCCGCATCAGCTACCTGCGCGCCACCTCGGTGTCGCAGCAGAACCGCCGTGGGGCCAGCAACCGGGAGATGGAGAAGATGGTCGAGGCGATCAAGAGCGGCGACCCGAAAGCAGCGCACCAGGCCTCCGTCGATCACGTGCGCGCCGCCGCCAAGGTGGCCCTTGACTACCTGCGCCAGAAGCAGGACGACAACGCCCAGGTGCGCGACATCGTCGCGCCCTTGGCCCTGAAGGACCCTCGCATAGGCCGCTGACATGCCCAACGCCCCGCGCTACTGCCCGCACTGCACCACGGCACTGGACCGGGGCGTCCCCACCGGCGACACCCATGCTCGCCAGCACTGCCCGGCCTGCGGCTATATCCACTACGTCAATCCGAAGATCATCGCCGGCTGCATCATCGAGCGCGACGGTCGCTACCTGCTGTGCCAGCGCGCCATTCCGCCGCGCCCTGGTACCTGGACGCTGCCAGCCGGGTTCATGGAGGCCGGGGAAACCACCGAGCAGGCGGCGCTGCGCGAGGTGTGGGAGGAGACCGGCGTGCGCGCCGACATCGTCTCGCCCTACTCGATCTTCAGCGTGCCGAAGATCAGCGAGGTGTACATCGTCTTCCGCGCCATCGCCACCGAGGAAACCGGCCAATTCGGCCCCGAAACCCTCGACTACCGTTTCTTCGCACCTGAAGACATTCCCTGGGACGAGATCTACTACCCTGCGATCCGGCAGATCCTCGAGCGCTATATCCTCGAACGCCAGGCAGGTGTGTATGGCATTTACATGGGCAATGACGACAGCGGCAAAGTGCACTTCATGCGCTGAGCCGCACTGCACGTCCGATCGGCACAAATCGCTCGCCAGCCAGCCATTCCCGGTGCACCCTATGCGCTCCTGACAAGCGAAGCGGCAATTTTCATGGCGAATTGGCTGGAAGGCGGCGGACACATGGCCGAGCGCATCCGCACCCACGACTGGGCGGCAACGCCGCTTGGCCCCCTGGACACCTGGCCCGATGTCCTCAAGACCACCGTGGCCCTGTGCCTGGGCTCGCGCTTCGCCCAGGCGGTGCTGTGGGGCGACGAGCTGATCACCCTGTATAACGACGCCTTCATCGAAATCCTCGGGGACAAACCCCTGGCCCTGGGCCGTCCGTTCAGCCACGTGTGGCAGGAGGCCTGGAGCGAGATCGAAGGTATGGCGCAGCGCGCCCTCGCGGGTGAAGCCGTGTACATCGAAGACTTCCCGTTGATCATCGAACGCCATGATCGGCCCGAACGGGCCTATTTCACCTTCTGCTACAGCCCGATCCGTGACCAGCACGGTCGCGTGGTCGGCATGCTCGATACGGTCAACGAAACCACCGCCAACGTGGTGGCCAACCAGCGTCTGAAATTTCTCGACGACCTTGGCCGCGCCGTGGCCAACGTCACCGAGCCGGAGTGCATTCTGGCCATCACCACGGCTCGACTGGGCGAGCATCTGAACCTGTCCAGTTGCGCCTACGCGCTCATGGCCCCGGACCAGGATGGCTTCACCGTCTGCGGCGACTGGGTCGCCCCTGGGTTACCGCAATTGCTTGGCCAGTACCGGCTGGCCGACTTCGGGCAGTTGGCCCAGCAGCGCCTGCGCGCCGGTGATGCGCTGGTGATCAACGACCGCGACGCCGAACTTGATCCCGCCGAGGCCGTGGCTTTCGCCGGCATGGGCGTCAGCGCGACGATCTGCAGGCCGCTGGTCAAGGACGGGCGCCTGACGGCCCTGATGGCCATCAACGACCAGCAGCCCCGGCTGTGGACCGGCTACGAGTACGCGCTGATCAGCGAAGTGACCGAGCGCTCCTGGGCACACATCCAGCGCGTGCAGGCCAGCACCGAGGCGCGCGAGACGCTACAGGCGCTGGAGGTGCTCAACGCCACGCTGGAACAGCGGGTGGAGGAACGCACCGAACAGTTGCTGCACACCGAAGCGCTGCTGCGCCAGACCCAGAAACTCGAAGCCATCGGCCAGCTCACCGGCGGCGTGGCCCACGACTTCAACAACCTGCTGACCATCATCCGCTCTTCCCTGCACTTCCTGCAGCGTCCGGACCTGGACGACAGCCGCCGTCAGCGCTATCTCAAAACCGTGGCCGACACCGTCGATCGCGGCGCCAAGCTCACCGGCCAGTTGCTGGCCTTCGCCCGCCGGCAAGCCCTCAGCCCGCAGGTGTTCGAAGCCGGGCCACGGCTCGAGGCCATGGCCGAAATGCTCGATACCGCGACCGGCGCACGCATCCAGGTCAACCTGGAATTGCCGGACACGCCGTGCCATATCCGTGCCGACCTCGCCCAACTGGAGACGGCTGTGATCAACCTGATGATCAACGGCCGCGATGCCATGAATGGTGAAGGCGTGCTGCGCCTGCGCCTTCAGCCGGACCAAGTGGTGCCGACGCTGCAGGGGCAACCGGGCCTGAGTGGAACCTTCGCCGCGATCTCGGTGATCGACAACGGCGTGGGCATCGCCCAGGACCTGCTCGAACGTATTTTCGACCCGTTCTTCACCACCAAGGCGTCCGGTCAGGGCACCGGTCTGGGCCTGTCGCAGGTGTTCGGTTTCGTCAAGCAATCCGGCGGCGACGTGCAGGTCACCAGCGCGCCCGGCGAGGGCACCACCTTTACCCTTTATCTGCCGCAGGAAATCGCCACCGACGCCCACGCCGCCCCCGAGCCCAGCTCGCCGGTCACCGTGGAGCACGGGCCACGGCGAATACTGGTGGTGGAAGACAATCGCGACCTGGGCAGCTTCACCGCGCAGATTCTCAAGGACCACGGCTACCAGGTCAGTTGGGCCACCTCGGCCGAAGATGCCCTGGCGCAGATGCACATGACCGAAGACCCCTTCGACGTGGTGTTCTCAGATGTGGTGATGCCTGGCATGGGCGGCTTGGCCCTGGCCCGTGAACTGCGTCGCAGCCAACCGCACCTGCCAGTGATCCTGGCTTCCGGATACAGCGATGCCATCGCTGAAGGCGGCCATCAAGGCTTCCCCTTCCTGGCCAAACCTTACTCGGCCGAACAGGTGTGTCAGCTGCTCGACAGCGTCCTGGGCGGCTAGCACCGCCAGGGCGCGCGGACTCGGCGTCAGACCGACGGCACCAGTCGCGCCAGGCTACGGGCCAGCTCGCTCCGCCGAAAGGGTTTGCGCAGCACCTCGAACCCGCACAGTTCACGGGGCGTGAGGTTGGCGTAACCGGTGATGATCAGCACAGGCAGTTCGGGCAAATGCATGCGTAAGTGCTTGGCCAGCTCGGCGCCAGTCTGCTCGGGCATCACCTGATCGGTGACCAGCACCTCCAGCGCCAAGCCCTGCTCCAGCAGCGTCCGTGCTTCGGCGGCACTGGCGGCCTCGGTGACCTGGTAGCCCAGATCGCGCAACTGCATGGCCGTCACCTGACGCACGATAGCTTCGTCGTCCACCAACAGCACCCGCACCGGCCCTTGAGCGCTGGGCACCTCCTGAGCGTAGTCTTCCCGGCTTGGCCGGTAATCGGCACTCACTGGTAACCACAGCGTCGCTACCGTCCCCTTGCCCAGTTGCGAGCGGATGGCGAAGTCGCCGCCGGATTGCAACGACAGCCCCTGCACCATGGGCAGTCCCAGCCCGGTACCCTTGCCGACGCCCTTGGTGGAATAGAACGGTTCGAAACAGTGGGCCAGCACGTCTTCACTCATGCCGCAGCCGGTGTCGGCCACCTCCAACCAGATCACCTGGCCTGCCTCCAAGCCTGCCGGACGATCCTCGCGCACGCTGTCCAGGCCGGCGCTGATCCGCAGGTGCCCGCCCTGAGCCATGGCGTCACGGGCGTTGACCACCAGGTTGAGCAGCGCCACCTCCAATTGATGCGGATCGATCACCGCGGCGGGCAGGTCGGCGGCAATGTCGATGTGGATGGCGATGGTCGGCCCCAGCGAACGGCTGATCAGTTCGTGCATGTCGCTGACCAGCGTCGCCAGTGACACCGGTTGCGGCTTGAGGGTCTGGCGCCGGGCAAAGCTGAGCAGGCGGCCGACCAGGCTGCGGGCGCGGTCCGCCGCCTGCAGCGCACCTTCGATCAGGCGCGCCGAGCGCGCGGTGTCGTCGGGGCGTCGGGCGATCAGCTCCAGCGTAGCGATGATGGGCGTGAGCATGTTGTTGAAGTCATGGGCAATGCCGCCAGTGAGCTGGCCAACGGTTTCCATCTTGCGCGCTTCGTGCAACTGCATGAGGTCCGACTCACGCTCTGCCAGCATGCTGGCGACGCGCTCCTCCAGCGTGGCATTGAGCGTCATCAGTTCCAGCAGCGTGGCTTCCAGGTGCGCGGAACTGGCGTGCAACGCCTGTTGGGCGCGGGCATGGAGGATCGCCGACCAGGCCAGTTGGGCGGCTTCTTCCACCAGGCGACATTGGTCCACGGCGAGCACCTGGGGACGGTCGAAATCCACGCACAGCATCGCCTCCAACACACCCGCACGTAACAACGGCACCTTCAGGCTGGCGCAAGGTTCAGCCGATGCGCCAGCCAGACGATCCCCGAGCAGCGGATGGCCGGTCTGCAAATACGCGTGCACCTGTGCGCCGTGCTCGCTCCAGGCGCCTTCACCGGTCTGCGACGGTACACCGTCGACCCAGTCGCGGGTGACACGATAGCGCTCGCCATCGCCCAAGTCCTCGGCCAACCACACCCGTGACGCGCGCAACTCTTCGCCGAGTCTGCGTGTGACGTGAACCTCGATGGCCTCGGCCTCGGCGATCTCCGGCAAGGCCTTGCCCAGCGCCAATAGAAACGCTTGGCGCCGCTCGAACTGCACCCGCTCAGTGGTCTCGGTGACAATGCACAGCACGCCGCCGACACTGCCATCGGCCTCGCGCACCGCCGAATAGGACACATCGAAATACACGGTCTCACCGACGCCGTGACGTTCCAGGTAAAAGGCACGGTCCTTGGCCGAAAACGTCTCGCCGGTCTCGCGCACGTTGCGCAACAGCGGCTCAAGGTCGTCCCACAGCTCGCGCCAGTGCTCGATGGCCGGGCGGCCCAAGGCATGCGGATGCTTGGCGCCGATGGTCGGGGCGTACGCATCGTTGTACAGCGCCAAGTACTGCGGCCCCCAGAACAGTACGATTTGCGCCTGGGCAGGAAGAATGGTGCCCATCAAGGTTTTCAGGCCCAGCGGCCAGCTCTGAGGATCGCCCAGGGGCGACGCGCTCCAGTCTCGCCGCAGCAGCAACGTAGCCACCGTTCCGCCATCGCGCAGAAAGCCGGGCTCAGGCGAGCGAGTACGGGATGTATCGCTGTCCTTGATTGAGTTCATGTTGGGCGGACCATCAGGGTTTTTACGGCACGGTTAGCGGATTCTGAGCGTATGAAATCAGCGACTTGGATACGTTCCCTTGAGAGCAACGCAGATTGCTCAGCGGTCGACTTGTCCACGCTCCAGACGTGAACCGCCTCTCAAAAAGCGGTTGATACGGGCGTGGCCAGCAATAAGCCCCCTTTGTTACCGAACGTTTCCAGGTGCCCACCTACGGGGCACAAAAGTGACACCTGCTCCGACCCAGCGCAGCAATCGCACCCGCGTCGTTTCAACATTCCTTTGCCATTCAACAGCTTGCTTCGAACACCAAAACTGGCACGCGCGGTGCATTACTGTCTACATGGATAATTGGATACAAAAATCCACAAGGAATTCGGTATGCATCTGGTCTCGCCCTACCCCCGTCAGCCCGCCACCGCCGAAGAAGAGGCATACGCCTTTCTGCTCGACGCCATCTGCAAGGGCCGCTACCGCACCGGTGACCGGCTGATCGCCGAAGACATCGCCAATGACATCGGCATGAGCCGCATGCCGGTGCGCGAGGCGTTCCGCCGCCTGGCCGCCGAAGGCCTGGTGAACCTGCGGCCGAACCGTGGCGCCATCGTCAGCGGCCTGAACATCGAAGAAATGCGTGAAGTGTTCGAGATGCGCAGCGCCCTCGAAGGCCTGGCCATCCGCCTCGCCGTCGCGCACCTGAACGAACGCCACCTCAGTCGCCTGGAGCGGTTGCTCGACGAGATGGACGAGTGCCGCGACGACAGCGCCGAATGGATCGGCCGTCACCGCGCCTTTCATCACTACCTGTGCAGCCTGGCCGAGCGCCCGCGCCTGCTGCGCCAGATCAGCGCGCTGTACTCGGTGATCGAGCCGCACCTGCGCCTGTGGCTGCAGCATGTCGACAAACCCTTGAGCGCCCGCGAAGAACACGCCGCCATCCTCGATGCCTTGCGCAGCGGCGATGCCGTCCAGGCCCAGCGCGTGCTCTGCGAACACATCGAGGGCACGGTGCCCTCGCTGCTGGAATTCCTCGAAGCAACGGGCACCTGAGACCCGCACTTCGACTGTCCCACTGAACTGCCACGGCAACCTCACCCTCTGGAGCTGACCATGTTCGTACGCAGGATCCCGCAGTGCCTCATCGCCCTTTGCCTTGCCGCGCCCCTGGCGCATGCCGACGCGGTCAAGATTCCCGACCGTCTGCAGCACGCCGACAAACTGGTGTTCTGCGGCGCCATGGACTCGCCGCCGATGGGCTTCTTCGACGCCGCGCAGAAACCGGCCGGGGTCACCGTGGAACTGGGCCAGGCGATTGCCAAACGCCTGGGCGACAAGCCCATCGACTGGCGGGTGACGCCCTTCTCCGGGCTGATTCCGGCGCTGCTGGCCGGGCAGTGCGACATGCTCGCCGACCAGCTGTTCGACAAGCCCGAACGGCGCGAAGTGATCGACATGGTCAACTACATGTATTCCAGCCAGGCCGTGGTGGTCGGCAAGGGCAACCTCAAAGGCATCCACACCCTGGATGACCTCTCCGGCAAGAAAGTCGCGGTGCTCAACGGCTCCACCATCCGCACCCTGCTCGAAGCCCACAACGAGAAACTCAAGCAGGCCGGCAAAGCGCCCATGCAGGTGGTGGTGTACAACTCCGACACCGACGCCTTCCAAGCCCTACGTATCCAGCAGGCCGATGCCTACGGCACCACCCTGGAAACCGCAGGCTACTACCAGGGCATGGCCCCCGACCTGTTCGAGACCGGCGTGCCGGCCTTCGCCCGCATCCTCACCGGTTTCGGCTTTCGCAAGGACGACCCGCAGTTGAGCGCGGCGGTGACGCAGATCATCAAGGACATGCAGGCCGACGGCAGCTACCAGGCGCTGCTCGCCAAGTGGCACATCGAAGGCGACAAGCTGGACTGACCTGAGGCGACCACGATGAATTTCAATTGGGACGTGTTTTGGCAATACCTGCTGCGACCCAGCGACATCTACCTGTACGGCCTGTGGCTGACCTGCGTGATCGCGGTCAGCGCCATGCTCCTGGGGTGTCTGCTGGGCCTGTTGGCAGCCCTGATGCGGCTGTCGTCCAACCCGCTGCTGCAATATCCGGTGCGCTGCTACGTGTGGCTGATGCGCGGTACGCCACTGCTGGTGCAGATCGTGTTTCTCTACACCGCACTGGCCGCCGGCGGCATCTTCCGCTTCCAGGACCTGGACCTGGGGCTGTTCGTGCTGCCCGGCAACATCCAGGCAGCGATCATCGCCCTGGGCCTGAACGAAGGCGCCTACATGGCCGAGATCATCCGCGCCGGCATCGGCGCGGTAGACAAGGGCCAGTACGAGGCCGGACGCTCGCTGGGCATGACCTTTGCTCGACTGATGCGGCGCATCGTGCTGCCCCAGGCGTTGCGGGTGATCGTGCCGCCGCTGGGCAACGAGTTCAACGTGATGCTCAAGAACACCACGCTGGTCAGCGTGATCGGCGTTCAGGAACTGCTGCTGAGCACACAGATGGTCACCTCCGCGACTTTCCGGGTGTTCGAGCTGTATCTGGTGGTCGCGATCTACTTCCTGGCACTGACCACGCTCTGGGGCCTGTTCCAGCGCTGGCTGGAGAAACGTTTCGGGCGCGCCGACGGCCACGTGGCGTCGGCACCACGACGAATGTTCGGCCTGCAGGCCATGAAACTGCTGAGGGGGCGCTGAGATGACCGGCACACATCACCCAGTGGTGATCCAGGCGAACAACGTGCACAAGTCGTTCGGCGAACTGCAGATCCTCAAGGGCGTGTCCCTGGAGGTGCACAAAGGCGAGGTGGTGGTGCTGATCGGCGCCTCCGGCTCCGGCAAGACCACCTTCATCCGCTGCATCAACCTGCTCGAGGACATCCAGGGCGGCAGCATCCGCGTCAACGGCGAGCTCATGGGCTACCGCGAGCGCCCTGACGGCAAGCGCGTACGTGACTCCGAAAGCAACATCGCCCGCCGCCGTCGCGACATCGGCATGGTGTTCCAGCGCTTCAACCTGTTCCCGCACATGACGGTGCTGGAGAACATCATCGAGGCCCCGACCGGCGTGCTCGGCGTGCCCCGCGCCGAGGCACTGGAGCAGGCCCGAGCGCTGCTGGCCCGGGTGCGCCTGAGCGACAAGGCCGAGCACTACCCTGCGCAGCTTTCAGGCGGGCAGCAGCAGCGCGTCGCCATCGCCCGCGCGCTGGCCATGAAGCCCCAGGCCATGCTGTTCGACGAACCCACCAGCGCCCTCGATCCGGAGACCGTTGGCGAAGTGCTGCAGGTCATGAAGGCGCTGGCCGAGGACGGCATGACCATGGTGGTCGTGACCCACGAGATGGGCTTCGCCCGCGAAGTGGCCGACCGCGTGGTGGTGCTGCACCAGGGCGAGCTGATCGAGCAAGGCCCGCCGGCCCAAGTGTTCGGCAACCCTCACCACCCGCGCACGCGGGAATTTCTCAGCCGCGTCCTGTAGAGGTCGACCCATGCGCACATCCCTGCCGTCCCTCGCCGCACTTGGCCTGTTGGCCTGCGTCAACGCCCAGGCCGACCAGTCACTGGTACGCTTCTACAACTGGTCCGACTACATTGGCCCCGACACCCTCAAGGCGTTCGATCAGGCCAGCGGCATCAAGGTCCAGTACGACGTCTTCGACACCAACGAGATGCTCGAAGCCAAGCTGCTCTCCGGCCACTCCGGCTATGACTTGGTGGTGCCGTCCAGCCAGTTCCTCACCAAGCAGATCAACGCCGGCATCTACCAGCCGCTGGACCGTAGCCAGTTACCCAACTGGAAGCACCTGGACCCTCGACTGATGCAACGCCTTGAGGCCGCCGACCCCGGCAACCGCTTCGCGGTACCCTACATGTGGGGCACCGTGGGCATTGGCTACAACGTCGCCAAGGTCAAGGCCGTACTCGGCGACAACGCGCCGGTGGACTCCTGGGACCTGGTGTTCAAACCGGAAAACCTGGCCAAGCTCCATCAGTGTGGTGTGGCCTTCCTCGATGCGCCGGTGAAGATCATTCCCCAGGCCCTGCACTACCTCGGCCTGGATCCCAACAGCCAGAATCCCGACGATTACCGCAAGGCCTCGGCCCTGTTGCAGAAACTGGCGCCGTCGGTGACCTATTTCCACTCCTCGCGCTACACCACGGACCTGGCCAATGGCGACATCTGCGTGGCGATCGGCTACTCGGGCGATGTCATGCAGGCGCAGAGCCACGCCAAGGAAGCCGGCAAGGCCATCGACATCCGTTACTCGATCCCCAAGGAGGGCGCCAACCTGTGGTTCGACATGCTCGCCATCCCGCGTGACGCGCAGAACCCCAAGGGCGCCTTGGCGCTGATCGACTACCTGCTGCGCCCCGAGGTGATCGCCAAGGTCAGCGACTACGTCGGTTATGCCAACCCCAACCGCGACGCCACCGCCCTGCTCGACCCCAAGGTGCGCGACAACCCCGGCATCTACCCCAGCGACGCGGTGATCGAGAAACTGTTCGTCTCCGCCGACCTGCCGCCGAAGATCCAGCGCGTGATGACCCGCGAATGGACCCGGATCAAGACTGGCCAATGACGGCTGCAGAGCCCTTTTTAAGAGTCCCCCGACATGCTTGATTTCTCCGCCCACGAATACCCCTACGCCTCCCAGCGCCAGAGCGTCTTCGCCCGCAATGGCATGGTCGCCACCTCGCAGCCCCTGGCGGCCGAGGCCGGCATCGCCATGCTGCGCGCCGGCGGCAACGCCATCGACGCCGCCATCGCCACCGCTGCCGCGCTCACGGTGGTCGAGCCCACCGGCTGCGCCATCGGCGGCGACGCGTTCGCGCTGGTTTGGGTCAAAGACCAGTTGCACGGCCTGGACGCCAGCGGCCGCGCCCCGGCGTCGCTGTCGATCGAGGCGGTGAAGGCCGCCGGTCACGACAAGATGCCCGTGCACGGCTGGCTGCCAGTCACCGTGCCCGGCATCCCCTCGGCCTGGGCCGCGCTGTCCGAGCGCTTCGGCAAGTTGCCCTTCGCCGACCTGCTGCAACCGGCCATCGCCCTGGCCCGCGACGGCTTCCCGGTGTCGCCGGTGGTCGCCCATCAGTGGCGCATTGCCCAGGACGAATACCAGGCGAGCCTGGAACGCGAACCGGCCCTGCAAGCCTGGTTCGACACCTTCCTGATCGACGGACAGGCGCCCCAGGCGGGCCAGTTGTTCCGCAATCCGGCCCAGGCCCGCAGCCTGGCCGAGCTGGCCGAAACCCGCTGCGAAAGCTTCTACCGCGGCCCGCTGGCCCAGCGCCTGGCCGACCATGCGGGAGCCAGCGGTGGACACCTGAGCGCCGCCGACCTGGCCGGCTACCGGCCCAAATGGGTCGAGCCGATCAAGCTCAACTACCGCGGCTATGACGTCTGGGAGATTCCGCCCAGCGGCCAGGGTCTGATCGCGCTGATGACCCTCAACATTCTCCAGGGCTACACCTTCGACCAGCGCGACAGCCAGCTCACCTGGCATCGCCAGCTCGAGGCCATGAAGAAGGCCTACGCCGACGGACTGCACTACATTACCGACCCCGAACACATGCGCATGGCCACCGAGCAGTTGCTGGGCGAAGCCTACGCCGCCCGCCGCCGCGCCGAGATCGGCGACCGAGCCCAGGCCCCGCTGCACGGCGATCCGCACGCCAGCGGCACGGTGTACATCGCCACCGCCGACGGCGAAGGCAACATGGTCTCGTTCATCCAGAGCGCCTACCACGGGTTCGGCTCCGGCGTGGTGCTGCCCGACAGCGGCATCGGCCTGCAAAACCGCGGCTCGGAGTTCAGTCTCGACCCTGGGCACTCCAACGCGCTGGCGCCGGGCAAGCAGACTTTCCACACCATCATCCCGGGTTTTCTCAGCAAGGACGGCGTGGCGGTCGGTCCATTCGGCGTGATGGGCGGCTACATGCAGCCCCAGGGCCATGTGCAGATGGTGATGAACCTGGTGGACTTCGGCCTCAATCCCCAGGCCGCCCTGGATGCCCCGCGCTGGCAGTGGCTGGGCGAGATGAAGGTCGGCATCGAACAAGGCGCCTCGCGAGATCTGGCCTTCGCCCTGGCCCGGCGTGGACACCAAGTGGAAATCGCCCATGACCTGACCGATTTCGGCCGCGGCCAGATCATCGTGCGCGACCCTGTCACGGGCGTGCTGTGCGGCGGCACCGAGCCGCGAGCGGATTCGCATATCGCGGTCTGTTGAACCGCGGCGTGGCGCTGACAGCACTTCGGCTGCCAGCGTCCTGTCGCCTAGGCGACAAGCAGCTTTTGCGAACCGACCTACAGCGCGGCGCGCCTGCTTCACCTTGCAGGAACAGCTTCCACCTCAGAAAATTCGCAACCGATCCATCGCCACCCAGGCGTGCGGTCGTGGCTGAACTGACTGAATGGAATCTGACCTGCCCATGAACGCGCTAAAAACCAAACTGCTCGACGCCTACCGGCACACCCCCGTCTCCCACCGTTTCTACCTCGCATCGATAGTCCTCTACCTGTTCGGCTTCGCCTGTCACCTGAAGACTGGGCTTCCTTCGCTCACTGCGCTCACCGGCCTGACCAGTGCGTTGGTACTGTGCGGATTCATCGCCTGGTGCCTGCCTTTGACGCGTTGGGTGCACGCCGCCTGGGACAGGCCCTTCGCAAAAACGCCCATCATCTTGCTGCATTTGCTGGCGCTGCTGATCGCCACTGCCTGCGCCCGATTTGCGGTGGCCGAGAGCCTGGGCCTACCGCCACAAAGCTTCGATCTCACGGTCGGCTTCCTGGCTGCGCTGTTCTATCTCCCGGCCTGGTTGGCGGTGGTGGGGATCCTGCTCGGACTGGCGGCGGTAATGATCATGATCGTCGCCTTCGTCACCCTGCCCTTCGAAGCGGTGTGGCAACAATTGGCCGTTTTGATCAACCCGTGGCGAAGCAAGCCTATGACCGGGCCGCCCCGCCAGATGATGATCTTCCATGGTCTGGGCGCCCTGTATGCCGGCGTTCTCCTTTCGACGGGCTATAGCTACGCCACGGAAGATTTCAGCGCGACCTTCAAGACGCTGGTAACGGTCGTCGCGCTCAAGAGCGACTTCCACCAAGCGCCGAACTATCCCGGCTATCGCTCCGGCGAGTACGTGCATCCCTTGGAGAATGGCTATATCGCTTTCGCTCGCAGTCAAGACGACCACAGCACGGTGTTCGGGGTGAGGTCTCAGGCAGCAGATGCAGCGGAGGTCGAAATTGGAACATTACCAGGGCCTGGCTCGTTCCTGAAATCACTGTTTCAGTAGGAAGGCCGACAGCCGCCGAGTCGTGGAAAAGCGGCAGACAGACTGCCGCCTCGCACCCTGTCATTCGCCGCGCTGCTTCATGGTTTCACGATACAGTGCGATGAACGGCGCCTCGGCCGGGTCGATGCGATCCATCTCGGCTGCAATCCGATGCCAGTAGGGATACTGCGGTGCAATGCGAGTAGCTTGCTCGATCTGTGCCAGATCCTCGGCCGTCAGCACCAGATCCACCGCCTGCAGGTTGTCTTGCAACTGCTCGAGCGAACGGCCAGCAGTGATCACACTGGTGATGCCCGGGCGGTCCTTGAGCCATGCCAGGCACACCCGCGCCGGCGAACAGCCGTGGCGCTGACCAACTTCGATCAAGGTCTCGATGATGTCGTAGGCGCGCTCACGGTCATGCACGTAGGGTTCTGGCCAGTTATTACCCTGGCGTGTGCCTGGCGGCGTCTGCTGACCACGGCGCACCTTGCCGGTAAGCAGACCCTCGCCCAGCGGCCCCCACACGAGGGTCGCCAAGCCTTGGTCCAGCGCCATCGGCAGCAGTTCGTACTCCGCCTCGCGTGCCTCGGGGGTGTAATAGATTTGCTGCGACACCGGCTGTTGCCAGCCATTGAGTCGTGCGCTGCCCAGGGTCTTCATCATCTGCCAGGCGGTGTAGTTGGAAGTGCCGAAATAGCGGACCTTGCCGCTCTGCACCAAGTGTTCCAGCGCCGCCAGGGTTTCCTCCACCGGGGTGATACCGTCCCAGTTGTGGATCTGGTACAGGTCGATATGGTCAGTGCCCAGGCGCTTGAGGCTGGCCTCGCAGGCGCGGATCAGGTGATAACGCGAAGCACCGCTGTCGTTGGGGTTATCCCCCATCGGGCTGCGCGCCTTGCTGGCGAGAATGATCGACTGACGTTTGGCACCCAGTGCTTTGCCGACGATTTCCTCAGCCAAACCGTGGGAGTACAAGTCAGCGGTGTCGACCAGGTTGACCCCCGCCTCGAACGCCAAGTCGAACTGACGTCGAGCCAGATCAACGTCCACACTGCCGGTTTTTTCGAATGCGCCACGCCCACCGAATGGGACCGTGCCCACCACCAGCTCGGATACCAACAGGCCAGTGTTGCCGAGTGCTCGATACTTCATGGGGTACCTCCGTTGAAAGACACATGGAAGTACCGACGCAATCGCGAGCTGAAACGTTCAATCCGATCAACATCGCCCGGTTACCGAGCGTCGCGGCTGGCCGCAGCATCCTCGACGCAGATGCAAAGAAGCGTCGAGGCTACGGGCCAAGGATACGGGTCGCAAGCAAATGGATCGCCGGGCCCTGTGATCAGGGCCGCATCAAAGGCTCGACACCTCAGAAAACCAGTTTGTCATCATCGCCCGCCAGACACCGAAACAACCGTCTCCACAGGAGAGGTCGCATGGGTACCGACTGGAGCAATTTCACGCCATGGGCGTCATTGACCGGCGACGCGCTGATCGGCGTGTCCACCAGCCTGCTCATCGTCACCAACGGCCGCATCGCCAGCATCAGCGGCCTGCTCGGAAGCTTACTGCAGCGCGGCAGCGAGGGCTGGAGCGAAAAATCCCTGTCCCTACTCGGTCTGCTGTTGGCATCGCTGCTGTGGGTGCGCCACGTGCTGCGTGTTGGCCGAGCTCTGCCCTGGACCGGCTGTAGTGTTGCTGGCAATAGATGCTGCTGTTCGTGACGGCGATGCTGTTTGGGATGTGGATCTTCGCGCAGTTGGAGAAGCGGTAGACCTCTTGACGACTGTTTCTTGGAGACCGTCTTTCGCAGAAAAAGAAAGAGGGCCGCATCGCGGCCCTCTGTGGCATTGACTCGCTAACGGTTATCAACGCCTCACAGGTCTTTCTTCACCGTCTTGTCGATGTGCTTGCCTTCTTTGTGGCGTTCTTTGTTCAGGTGATGAGCGCCCTTGTCGATTTCCTTGCCATCATGTTTTGCACCCTTGTCCACTTCGCGGACATCATGCCGGACGCCCTTTGCCACCTCGCCTTCCGCCTGTGCCATGGACACCGTCATGAGGGTGGTCAGGGCAATCGCAATCGCAGCAACCGTTTTCTTGATCATGTCAGCACTTCCTTCGAGGGGTATATGTTCTTGGGTCTTGCAAGCTGAATGTAGCCGAAGACAGACACGAAAAAAGGTAGGTAAACGGGGTTTAATCTGGGGTGAGTTTGTCAGGATCGAAAACGGAGATGATTGACGAGCGACGATGAGCTGGAGCGGCTGATGGATGGGGACTCTGGCTGAAGTCGTTATGGGCTTGGAGTCGTGGATAAGATGAACGTACCTTCATCCGCGCAGGGCACGCACAGCGCTCAAAAATGCAGATCGAGCCGTAGGTATCAAAAAGCGAACCCATGAAAAGGGCTGCAATGCAGCCCTCTTGCAACATAGGGATCAATGATCAAATCTGACGGTCAGCCCGGCCTCTGATGAGACAGTGCTTTCTCTGCCTGGTCAGCACATTTCTTGTAATCACCAGACTTTTGAGCCTCTTTTGCCTGCTGGTGCTCATGATGGCCATTACCCGTGAAGGTAGCTTCAGTGGCATCTTTCAGTTTGTCTAAAGCAGACTCGCACTTGTGGCGGTCCTCTTTGGCCATTGCGATACCAGGAAGCAGAACTGCGCAGAACAACAGTGCCAGGGTCTTCTTCATAAGGCAGTTTTCCTTGATCGACTAAGCGGTAAGATCAGAGATGCTTTTTGGCTTCTTTGTCGAGGTGCTTGTGTAGTGGTCAACTCATTCCGGACACGGTTTTGAGTTTTTCTTCAGCTTTGGCCGGAGCCAGTCCATTGTTGAATTGATGGGGCCGGAGCCAGTTGTAGTGGCCCATCAGATACTGGCTAATATCTCGTTGAGCTTGCTGC
>NZ_JAUTXS020000005.1:0-14781 GCF_030658255.1 Pseudomonas sp. RAC1 | reverse complement strand
TTGACGACCATAGAGCATTGGAACCACCTGATCCCATCCCGAACTCAGCAGTGAAACGATGCATCGCCGATGGTAGTGTGGGGTTTCCCCATGTGAGAGTAGGTCATCGTCAAGATTCATTTCGCAAAACCCCTATCTGCGTAAGCAGGTAGGGGTTTTGTCTTTCTGGGGGATCTGTCAGGTCAGGTCAGCAGATTACGTACGTTGCCCATCGCCTGATCGGCAAAGCCCTGCAAGAAAGCCTGGAATTCCGGTAGCGCCTGCGGTCCTCCTTCCCAAGGTTCTGCCTGGATAGTCCAAGTCGCTCGGCTGGATTGGGCGTCAATGTGCTCGACCTGCATGGCTGCCCACAAATTGCCGATATTCAGGCTGGTATAGATCAGGCTCCACGTCATGTGCATCGCTTCGTCATCCCGCGAGTTCAACTGCTCGATCACCACATGACCGTCCTTGAACAGCTTCTTGCGTACCGAGCGCACTCCGCTGCCGGTCATCTCGATGTGCGAGAGGGCCGGGATGAACACTGGAAAGCCGGCGAAGTTGCCCACCATGCTCCACACAGCGGAGGCCGGTGCGGCAATGTCCACGCTGGAGACCACCAGGCAACCTTGTGGATTGCGAATCAGGGTATCGGGCTTGAGTGCTTGCATGTCGTATTGCTCCTGTTGTGATAAAGCGAAGAGTCAGAGAAAACCGATGTCGCTGAGGTAGCGGCAACCGCGTTGCAACAGCGCTGTGTCCTTGACCGGATAGCACGCGCCCATGCGTCGCACGCCCTCTCGGGCATTGCCATGTTCGATACCGGCGATATCGCCGATGTCCTCCTCGAAACCTTCGAGGTAGAAGCCCAGCACGTCGAACAGCGCGTTGTCGCGATCGACCCGTCCCAACTGACGCTGCCATTGCGCGACATCGACCACATCGAAGGCGTGGCCCTGTTCCCGAAACGCAGCCAGGTAGTCCTGCCAACGCAGGGGCTCGGGGTTGTGCAGATTGAAGACACAGTGCCCAGGCTGGTACCGGCTGCTGTGAAAGGCGATGAAGCGGCTGAGGAAGTCCACCGGCATGAGGTCGAAATCGATCTCCAGGTGGGGGGCCTGACCCAATTGCAGTGAACCCTTGAGCATCAGCATCAAGCGATTACGGTGTGGCTGACAGACGCCATTACGACTGTCGAAGGTGATGTTGCCAGGCCGGAACAGATTCACCCGTACGCCCGCCTCACGAGCACGATGCAGAATGCGCTCGCCAACCCATTTGCTCAGGTTGTAGCCATTACGCAGATAGATGGGCGGCGTGACGGCCGGGTCTTGTTCCAGTACACGTCCATCACCGCTCACCGCGCTGCAGGCTGACAGTGTCGAAACGAAGTTGAAGATCTTCTTGCGCCGTCCTTCGCACAGCCGCAGGCATTCGAACAGCGGTTCGATGTTATCCACAGCCAGTGCCTGATAATCCAGTACGTGATTGACCTGAGCTGCGTTGTGCAGCAAGGCACCGAAGTTCAGATCAAGGTCGTCGTAATCCGCCTCGCCAAGCCCCAATCGCGGGTGGCGCAGATCCGCGGCAAGCACCCGCACCCGTGTCAGGTCGAAGTCCAGCTGGTTATCGCGCATGGCTTGGGCAAAGCGTTCGTTGGCCGTCTGCTCAGCGCTGCTGCGCACCAGGCACGCCACCTCCGTAGCTCCCCAGTCGAGCAGCGCTTCGACCAAGTGGACGCCGAGGAAACTGTTGGCGCCGGTGACGATGACCTTGTGCACATCGCCCATGGCCTCCAAGGGCAGCACGTGCAGATCCAGCGGCCGATTGGCGTCCTGCTCCAGGCGGTCCAAGCCCGCGTCGGTCCCCCCCTCTTCACCGTCGAGCAGCGCCGCCAGCCGTTGCAGCGTCGGCTGCTCGATGAAGCGGTTGATGGCAACCCCGCAGCCAAACAGCTGACGCACCTCCAGCAACAGCCGGGAGAGCAGAATGGAATGGCCGCCGAGGTTGAAGAAGCTGTCGTCCACGGAAATGTCCGCCTCTGCCAGCTCCAGCAGTTCGCTCCACAGCACCAGCAGGCGCTGCTCGGTGGCGGTACTGGGGCCGACCCGTGCGCTGGGAGGCAACGCCAGCGGTCGCGCCCGTAAGGCCTGGCGGTCGACCTTGCCGTTGGCCGTGAACGGCATCCGCTCCAACACCTGATAGAACACTGGGCGCATGTAATCCGGCAGATGCGCTTCGGCGTGTTGGCGCAGCGCTGTCAGGGCATTCTGGGCAGCGGGCTGCGCCATGAACGCCAGCACCCGCCGCTGCTCGTCGATCACTACCACCAGTTGCTTGTACAGTCCGCTTGCACGCAGACAGTGTTCGATCTCCTCCGGCTCGACGCGAAAGCCGCGGATCTTCACTTGGTTATCGAGTCGCCCACACAGCTCGATACCGTGGTCTGTCCATTTGCCGATATCCCCCGTGCGATAGGCGCGCAAAGCACGGCCGTCTGGCAGGTCGAGGGTGACGAACCGTTCTTGGGTGAGTGTCGCATTATTCAGATATCCCAGACCGACCCCGGGCCCGCAAAGGTAGAGTTCGCCCGGCGTCTGCTCGACGACCGGTTGAAGATGCGGATCGAGGATCAGCACCTGAGTGTTGGCGATCGGCTTGCCGAGGTTTCGGTTGCTCGTACCGACAGCGAACACCCGGGTGGTCGCCAGCACAGTAGTTTCGGTCGGTCCGTAGATGTTGTGCATCTGGCACTGCTGGCTGTAGCGCGCGATCACCTCCGGCTCGCAGACATCGCCTCCCGTCACCAGGTGCCGCAGACCCAGAGGCGCGTCACTGGGCAGGATGCTCAACAACGCGGGTGGCAGAAATGCATGGCTGACCGCTTGGCTGTGGATAAGTGTGACCAGCCGCTGTGGATCACGGCGGTGCTCCTCGTCCGGAATCACCAACTCCGCGCCGCTGGCGAAGGTGGGCAGGATATCCAGCAGCGAGGCGTCGAAGCCGATGGTGGAGAACTGCAATACACGACTGTCGGCATCCAGTTCGACATGCTCGCGATACCAGGCGATGAAGTGCAAGAGGTTGCGCTGGCTGAGCAGCACGCCCTTGGGCTGCCCGGTGGTGCCGGAGGTGTAGATCGCCACGCACGCGCGGTCTGGCTCACCAGGACGTTGCTGCAGCGAAGGCACGTCCGCCCGCTGGGTCGACGACAATCGGCTTACATCCAGCGAAGGTAGGGCTGTCTGCACCGTGCCATCGTGCAGCAGCACCTGCGCGCCGGCGTCCTCGAGAATGCGTCTGCGACGATCAGCGGGGGTTGCAGGGTCCAGTGGCAGATAGATAGCGCCGCAACCCAGCACGGCCAGCAGGCTTGCATAGAGGGTGGGTGACTTGGCCATGCACACACCGACTACCGCAGGCTGGTCAGCGTGTTCGGGCAGCAGCGGCAACAGCGCCTGCTGCACTGCCGCGGCTAGCCCGTGCAATTCGCGATAGCCAATACGTTCGCCATTGCTATTGAGAGCGGGTCTCTGCGGCGCTTGGCGCAGGCCTTGCTCCAGGTACTGCATCAAGTCGCCTTCAGCCTGCTCCAGCAGGTCTGCGCGCTGTGTGCGGTTGAAGGGGTGATGGAAAGCCAGCGACTCCAGCCACTGCAGTCCATGCTCGCGCTCATGCAGCCCAGCCAGCGCTGTGGGCATCTCGCGAAGCGCACAGGCATCGCGGGCCAGTCGGGTGCTCAGCAGGGTGACCTGCTCGGCAATGACCTGCAGAGCCTCTTCGCGCACTTGCTGGCCATTGCCTGAAACGGGTGCCGCCAGCGCCACCCGTGCGATCAGACGCTGCGCCGTGGCGCTGCCATACCAGCACAGCAGCTCGAGTGCGGGCAGCGTAGCCGCGTGATGGGTGCCCAGTCGCAGCCTCAGCAGAGGCGCATCGACAAGGCCCTGCCAGTCGCTGGAGGACAGCGCCAGGCTGCCATCGTCCAATACCAGCGAGTGCGTTGCGTTCAGCGCCTGACGTAGCGCCGCCGGGCTTTCGGCCAGCACGCAGGCATGGCCGTGATCGTCGAGCATCTGCGCCAGTGCGTGCAGCGCCGGGCTGATGCCGACCAGAATGATGTTGAGACGTCGCATGCGCAGCTCCTCAGGGCAGGTAATCACGCAGGGCGTCCTGCACACACGGCGACTCGAGCATCGAGCTGCCGCGGAAAAAGCGCAGGATGTTGCCCAGCAGCGGATGCTGGTGATTGATCGGATAGGCCAGGCCGAGCACTTCCTCGCGCAGCGCCTGACGCAGGTCTTCGCTGATGGGCAAGGCCTGGATCAGGCTGAAGTCGAACGTCTGCTGGATCTCGTTGGTCAGGTACTGGCCGAGGAACACCGGCAGCACGTGGGCGATGGCTTCGCGCTCGTGTTCAGGCGCGGCCTGCCAGTAGATGCGGGTCAGACGTGCCCAGAAGCTGGAATGACGCCCTTCGTCGAGCAGGTGATCGGCCATCAACCCTTTCACCGAGGGCTTGACCGTGTCGTCGCGGGCAAACGCTGCGACGTCATCGGTGAGGGTGTTCTCGGCGATACCGACGCAGATCAGCTCCAAGGCATCGCGCAAGGACGCCGGTACCTGGGCCAGCGCTGCGGGTATGGCGCGGCTGAGTTCGATCTCGCCAGGCAGGACGATGGGCTCGATGCCGGTAAGGGCGATGGTCTGCTGCAGAAAGTCCATGGCCACCAGCGCGTGATAGTCCTCATCGACCACCACGGTCATCGCGTCATAGCGGCAGGCGAACGGAAAGCGCACGGCGAAGTGGTCCTTGGCGATGCGCCGGGCGGTGCGATCGACGATCTCGGTCTCGAAGATCACCACATCGTTGATGAACTTGTAGAGGCTCTGCACCAACACGAAGTCGCGCAACTGCGGGCAGCCTTTCTGGAAGGTGGCACTGAGCACCAGCGGTTGGCGACTGAGGGGATAGATCAACCGCTGGTCGTCCTCGACCCGGCGACGCGGCCGCGTGCGGATGGTGGCGCGCTCTTCCCAGGCCTCGGCGAAGGAACGGTAGTCCAGCGCATTCATGGCAGCACCTCACCGGCTGGCACCTGCAACGAAGCGCGCAGACGGTCCCACAGCGCGGTACGACTCTGCACGGCAGTGATGGCGGCCTCGTAGACCTCTTCCTGACGCTGTGGGTCGCCATCGACCAGGCGCGCCAGCAGTTGCTCAGCCGCGGGACCATGGTCCTCGGAGTCCACCTCGATATGCCGTTGCAGGTAGTAGCGGAACGTCGGCGCTTGGGCCTGGCCAATACCCCATTCATCGAGGATCTGCTGGAACATCGCTGGAATGACGCTCTCGCGGCCATGCAGGAACGCGGCGGCCACGCGGTGCGCTGGAGCGTGCAGGGCCACGTCGAGGGTATCGCTGACGAAGCGCCTGGCCGCCTCGCTGGCGCCTGAACGTTGCAGCGCGGTGAGGTAGTCCACGCCTTGCTGCTGCAAGCTGACGAAGTGTTCGATGGCCTGCGTACTGGCCCCGACCTCGCGCATGGCGTCGAGGTACAGTTCGAAATGACTGTAGTGGCCATGTTGCAGGCGGTCATCGGACTCTTCACCGAGCACGATCTCGTTGATCAGCCGTGCCGCGGCGGGATCCGACGGCGGCAGCCAGGGCAGGCGGACACAGGTCAGTTCCTGTTGCAGACGTTTGGTCAGCGACATGAAATCCCACACGGCGAAAACATGGGTTTCCATGAACCGTCGCAATGTTTCGAGCGAATCGATCTCGGAAAACAATGGGTGCCGGGCGAGGGCGCTCTTATGGTTGGACAGGGTGCTGTTCAATGGGCTCATCACAATTATTCCTCGTGGAAATTAGGCGCTTAGTTACCGTGCCGTTACAGCCATTACAAAGTCTGGGCGAACGAGTGCCTCGATCTAAGTTCGATGGCTGAGCAGTCTCGGTATAGCCGGCGGACCATGAAGCATGCGGCCTGCAGCAGGCCAGGCAAGTTCCAGGGGTCGGCGATGAAAAGTTAGAACAACTTCAAAGTTGTCGGCAAATGTTTTTTGAAATAATTTTTGGGAGTGGGGGTGTTGAAAAATGGGAGCCCGTATAAAACTTTTTGAGAGTTTTATTTAATTAAGCAGTGCCCCTTCCGATAACTAAGATCAGAAAATTAAAGTTGAGTGAATGCCTCACTCGGAGCACTGGTAAAGGTCGTTGCGGGCGTGTTTCGCTTTACGGGGGCGGCTGATCGCCATGCGGCCCTTGCCCCGATATCAGACTCCTTCTGCGGGTGTATGGAAGGCCTGCGACCGGGCCCCGAACAGGGCGATCAGCAGTCACGGCGTGACTAGAGTGGGGGTAAACGGCGCGCGCTGCCACGGCCTTTGGCAGCACACTCGGGAAAATCCTGCCAACGCGAGGCGATTACGCCGTGTGTCAGGGTTCAGAAGCTCAATAAGCCGAGGTGCGTGTCGAAGATTCGCACGAGCCGTTGATCCACATGGGAAGGGTCTGCCGAAGCATCCGGTAACTCGATGAGCTCCAGCTCCCGCCGGACGAAAGCGTGCCAGCCGAGCATTTGAGAGAGTGAGCCGGCGGGATAGAGAACCGTCATCGGCACTTGGATGGCGCTGATGCTGGCCCGAGGTTCGGTAGCCCTCGGGCTGTCACAGCTCGAAACAAACAAATGACGAGTCTGCCCAGGGTGCTCGCGCTCTGCCAGTTGAGTGAGCTCGAAGGCCAGGTGCGCGCCCAGACGCTGACCAAAGATGGCATGCGGTTGGCTGAGGTAAGGGTGCAGGTGGTCGGCCAGGGTACGGGCTAGGGGCGAAGGGCCCTGCTGGAGGTCGCTTGGCGCGCAGTCGGCGTGGCGCTGGACATCGACCGCGATCAGCTCGATGGGGTCGCTCAGGGCATAGGCCCAGGCTCGATAGCGTTCCAGGTGCTGCGGGCTGCAGGCCAGGCAGATGAGGCGGACTTGCGCGGATGACCCGCTGTCTTCGGGGGCTGGTAGGTTCTGGACGTGCACTGTCTGTCCTTCATCCCGAGGTGTGCCGGGCGTGATGACCGTTAGGGCTTGCGGCCGTCGCGGCTGAGAATTCACTTGGCGGCTTGCGAGCTCAAGTAGCGTCTGATGGTCTGCGCTGCGGTGTTCAGGTGTTTTTCCAGCACTTCGACGGCCTGTTCCACCAGCTTGTCATTGGCCGCATCCACCAGGGCGATGTGGTCATCCTGAGTGAGCTTGCCCAGGCCCATGGCCGAGAGGTGAAAACGCAGGAAGCGCTCTTCTTCGTTGAGTTCGATCTCGATGAGACGCAGCAGCTTTTGATTGGAGGCCTTGCTGTACAGCGTCATGTGGAACAGGCGGTTGAGTCGGCCGATTTCGGCGTGCCGGGTTTCTTCTTCCAACTGAGCGATGTAGCTGCGGGCAAGTGCGATATCGGCGGCGTCCAGGTTGGGAATGGACTGCCGAAGCGCCTCGGTTTCCAGAAGTACGCGCAAGTTGTAGGTATCGACGGCGTCTTCACCGATCAGCGGGGCTACCACCGCGCCCTTATGCATCACCACCTTCAGCAGCGATTGCGCCTCCAACTGGCGCAGCGCTTCGCGCACCGGCATGCGGCTGACCCCGAACAGACCTGCCAATTCTTCCTGACGCAGTGCGGTGCCCGGCGGCAGGCGACCATCGAGGATGGCACTGCGCAGGCGCTCTTCGATAACGCTGCGGGCAAGATGAGCGGGTACTTGCTCATTACCCAGCACGGAGCTTAGGAGTCGGATTTTCTCGGCCACGCGGAGTCTGCCTTGATAATAGCGATGATTGGATCCAATAACCCTAGTGATCAGGGTATGCACTTGTCAAACCGAGGCGATGGGCTGCTGCGGCGCTGGAGTGCAGCTATCGTGAATGAAGTCGCCAGGCAAGGGAAGTCGGCCCGTTCCTGATCGGCAGTTGGCAAATGCCGGGGCATCGGCGTCCAGCGCCGTGATTGTAAGGTGCCATTGTCTTTTACACGGGTAAGCCGCACCATCGCGGCTTTCGTCTGTTCTGGAAAGGTGTTCGCAGTGGCGATACCTGAAGTGCTCAAGCAGCTCGTGCATCGCCTCGGCCTCGCCGTGCTGGTAGGCTGCCTGCTGCTGGGCGGCCTGCACGCCGATTGGGATTTCGCCCAGATCAGCCGCCGCGCGGAGCAGTTGTACGGGCCGCTCGGCGCCGGACAGGGGCGCATCGATGCCTGGCAGCGTTTGATGGCGACCCAGAATCAGGGCAGCGAGCTGGACAAGCTGCAGGTGGTGAACCTGTTCTTCAACAAACAGATGCGCTACGTGGAGGACATCGACCTGTGGCATGAGGTCGACTACTGGGCCACCCCGGTGCAGTCGCTGATCAAGGGCGCGGGCGATTGCGAAGACTACGCCATCGCCAAATACTTCAGTCTGCGGCGCATGGGCATCCCGGCCGACAAGCTGCGAATCACCTACGTCAAGGCGCTGCGGCTGAACCGCGCGCACATGGTTCTGACTTACTACGCCAGTCCCCAGGCTCAGCCGCTGGTGCTGGACAGCTTGATGGACTCGATCAAGCCGGCCAGCCAGCGCAACGACCTGCTGCCGGTGTATGCCTTCAACGGCGAGGGCCTGTGGATAACCGGTGCCGCCGGCAACAAGAAAGTCGGCGACACCAAGCGCCTGTCTCGCTGGCAGGACGTGCTGAAGAAAATGCAGGCCGAAGGGTTCCCGGCCGAACCGGTCTATTGAGGAGCACAGATGTCACTGTTCAAACAATTGCTGCTTGCCATATGCCTGCTCCTGACTATCGCCTTCAGCGGCAGCTTCATGGTCAGCCTGGAAAGCTCGCGCACCCAGTACGTCAACCAGTTGCGCTCCCACGCTCAGGATGCCGCGACCGCGCTGGCCCTGTCATTGACCCCCAATATCGACGATCCGGCCATGGTCGAGCTGATGGTCAGCTCGATCTTCGACAGCGGCTATTACTCGAGCATCAAGGTCGTGGACCTGGATTCCAACGCGGTGCTGGTCGAGCGCCATGCCGAGCCCGACAGCAACGGTGTGCCGGCCTGGTTCATCGGCCTGATCGGACTGGAGCCTGCCGGGGGCGATGCCATCGTCAGCCGCGGCTGGCAGCAGGCGGCACGGGTCGAGGTGATCAGTCACCCGATGTTCGCCTTGGCCAAACTGTGGCAAAGCGCCCTGGGCAGCCTCGGCCTGCTGCTGCTGTGTGGCGTGGTGAGTGCGATCCTCGGCGCGCTGTTGCTGCGTCGCCAGCTGCGCCCGCTGGATTACCTGGTGGCGCAGTCCCACGCCATTGCCCGGCGCGAGTTCCTCAGCTTGCCGGAATTGCCACGCACGCCTGAGTTTCGTCGGGTAGTGCAGGCCATGAACCAGATGGTCGAGAAGCTGCAGACGCTGTTTACTGAGCAGGCCGAGCGCAGCGAAAAGCTGCGGGTCGAGTCGTACCAGGACAGCCTCACCGGCCTTGCCAACCGCCGCTATTTCGAAATGCAGCTCAATGCTCGGGTCAGTAATCTGGAAGAGGCGCGCGCGGGTTACCTGCTGTTGTTGCGGGTGCAGGACCTGGCCGGCCTCAACGCGCGTCTGGGTGGCCAACGCACCGACCAGCTGTTGCAAGCCGTCGGTGAGCAGTTGCGGCGCACCTGTGCCAGCTTCCCGGAAACCAAGGACCTGATCACCCGCAGCCGTGGCGGTGAATTCGCCGTGCTGGCGCCAGGCATGGTGCACGAGGAGGCCATTCAACTGGCCCAGGCCCTGGAGGCGACCTTGCAGAGCCTGCATGTGACCGGCGCCAGTGATGTCGATCCGGTGGCCTGCATCGGCCTTGCGCCCTACAGTCCAGGGGATGCGCCGCAGGCGCTGCTCAAGCTCGCCGACGAGGCGCTGGCGCGAGCCGAGAGCCAGCCAGAGCCGGGCTGGGTCTGCCTGGAGCAAGGCGCTGCCGCGCAAGCTGCCGACAGCCATCACGCCTGGCACACGCGTCTGGATCAGGCCCTGACCAACGGCCAGTTCGAGCTGTTCTTCCAGCCGGTCGTGGACTGCCAAGCGCCGGAGCGGATTCTGCACTACAAGGTGATTTCCCGCCTGCACGACGAGCAGGGCGAGGCATTGGCGGCCGGACGCTTCCTGCCCTGGCTCGAACGCTTCGGCTGGATGCCGCGGCTTGACCTGCTGGTGCTGGAGAAGGTGCTTCGGCACTTGCAGAGCCATGGTGAGTCGCTGGCGCTGAACCTGTCTGCCGCGACGCTGGCCGATCCCAAGGCGCTGCAGCGCGTGTATGAACTGCTGGCACAGCATGCGGCGCTAGGACGTCGGCTGACCTTCGAGATCGGCGAGGAACAGTTGCCGGAGCAGGCGCAGTTGGAGAAGCTCAACCGCCGCCTGCACGAACTGGGCTACGGCCTGGCGCTCCAGCGTTTCGGCGGGCGCTTCAGCATGATCGGCAACCTGGCGCACTTGGGTCTGGCCTATCTCAAGATCGATGGCGGTTACATCCGCAGCATCGATCAGGAGCGGCACAAGCGGCTGTTCATCGAGGCGATCCAAGGTGCGGCGCACAGCATCGACCTGCCGCTGATCGCCGAACGGGTCGAGACCGAGGGCGAGTTGCAGGTACTGCGCGAGATGGGGGTGCAGGGGATCCAGGGACAATGGGTGGGTGAGCCTGCGCCCTGGAAGTGATACAGGCCCGGGCCGCATCCGCTCAGGGGGCGGCCTGATTCAGATCAGCCCGCCTTCTTCCTCTTCCTCGATCAGGTTGTTGAGGCTGCCCAGCGCCTTGCGCGCGGAGGCCCGGCTGAGCAACTTGGCCTGGGCGCCCGGCGGCAGGTCGGTGATGCTGAACACGCCCTTGGCGGTCAGCACCTCGATCAAGTCCTCGAGCACACGAATCATGTCCAGGTCGCTCTGCTTGAGCTGCTTGAGACTGGTTTCCACGACATCGTCGGCGAACCACTCCTGGATATCGGCATGGTCGGCCGGCAGCGACTCGGTGTACTCGTCAAACGGGGAAGCTTCTACCCGCAGCAGCTGGCCGTCGGCGTCGCGTTGCACGTAGAACATGGCATCGACCCTCGTCACGATGATTCCTTTTGGTTGTCAGGAGCATAGGCAAAGTTCAGCGGCCTTGCAGCGGCCGACGTGCGAGTATGCCCCGCACGGCGATGACAGGAAAGCGCGACCCCCAGGCGGCGGTTGAAGCCGCCTGGGGTTCACGCATCAGCTGTTGGCGTTGTCGATCTTGATGATCGGGTCCGCACCGGCGATCAACGAGTTGATCGACGAGTGTGACCAGTCCACGCCTTGCAGCTTGATGCTGACGTCGGCGTTGGCCACGCCGCCGCTGGCATTGAGCTTGCCTTCGGAACTGACCTGCAGGGTCGACTCGCCATTGACGGTGGTGATCTTCAGGAAGTTGTCGATGGTGCTGGCCTTCTCGCCCTGCAGCAGATCGCGCAGATCGAGGCGGTCGCCTTCCTGCTGGTTGAAGTCCTTGATCACATCGTTGCCGAAATCGCCGGCCTTCCACACGAAGGTATCTGCGCCGCTCCCGCCGATGAGGATATCGTCTCCCTTGCCGCCGATGAGGATGTCGTTGCCGGCACCGCCGATCAGCAGGTCGTTGCCTTCACCACCGATCAGCGTGTCGTTGCCGGTGCCGCCGAGCAGGATGTCGTTGCCGCGCCCGCCGTCGAGATAGTCGTCACCGCCCTGGCCGAAGAGGATATCGTCACCGTCGCCACCGATCAGGGTGTCGTTGCCGTCGTTGCTGCGCGAGATATCGAACTCGGTGTAATGCTCGGTGACGTACTGATGCATCATCCGGGCATCCACGTCGCCCACGTCAACGCCCAACTTGTTGGCGACGTAGCCCTGGATCGCCTCGACGCCGGTGCCGGGCACCGAATCGAAGGTCACCAGATCACCGAAGATGATGTCGTTGCCGTCGCCGCCGTTGACGGTGTCGGCGCCAGGGTTCATCACCTCGGTGTGACCGAGGATGGCCTCGGCCAGCTTGCTCGGGTCGATGTTGGTCTGCGGCACGCCATCGGAATCGTACGGCTTCAGGTCGCTGGCATTGACGTCGTTGTTCAGGCCGATGGCTTCGACGTTGGACAGGTTCGACAGCAGCTTGAAGGTGTCCTTGGAGTTGGCCAGGGTCGCCGAGTCGGTGCTATAGCCGGTGCCTGAAAGCGACGAGACCTCATAGGTGCCATCGCCTTGGGCATGGATATAGCCCGAGCCGTAGTTGTACCAACTCGACCCGGACTTGTACTGCACGGACAGGAAGCCCTTGGAGTCGATGTCGGCCCGCGTGCTGCTGTCGATCATGCCACGGGAGATCACGTCGCCGATCTTGTAGTTGATCGAAGACAGGTAGCCGTCCAGGGTCGAGCCGGCGTAGCCCAGGTTCGGGTTGGTCTGCTCGTTGGACTGGTAGTACGTCGGCTGACCGTCGGTGATGAAGTAGGTCTGGTTGCTGCCGGTGCTACCGGCATTCTTCAGGCTCTGGAACCAGTTCGCCGTGGTCTTGAAGGCATCTTCGTAGTTGGTACCGCCGCCCGCGCTGAGGGTGCTCAGCTGGCTTTGCAGCTTTTGCAGACCGGCATCGTTCAAGGTGACGGAAACCGACGACTTGACCTGGGTGGCGAAGTCCACGAGCAGGATGTTGACGCTGCCGGACTGCGCACCCTTGACGCTGGCCGCAAGGGTCTTGAACACCGACTCCAGCGATTTCTTCGCCGCATCCACGCCCGAGGCGCCCATGCTGCCAGAGGTGTCGACGATGAAGGCGATGTTGTAGTCCTTGCCCGGCACCACGTGCAGGCCGCCGACGTCGGCAACGATGATGTCGTTACCGTCGGTGCCGGTGAAGTTATCGGCATTGGCGGTCAGGTTGCTGGTGCTGTAGGACTGCGGGTACACCGTGACCTTGAAGGTGCCTTCATTGGTCGCGGTGCTGCCGCCAACGCTCTCGCTGGAGATCGAACTGACCTTCACGTCGAACTGGCCGTTGTAGTAGGCCGGTGGCTTGATCGCCAAGCTGTTGAGGTTCCAGCCGGTGACGTCCACGGCACTGCTGCCCACGGTGAAGCTGTGGCCAGCGTTGTCGCTGACCACCGAGCCTGCCGGAATGCCGCTGAGCTTGACGCTCAGGGTTTCCGAGCCGTCGGTGTCGGTCAGGTTGGTGCTGATGCCCACCAGTTTGACCGGCGCGCCGTTCTCACGGCCTTCGTTGAGCTTGTAGCCGTCGTAGTAACCCTGGCCGTTGCTGCCGTGCAGGTCGGAGACGGTCAAGCCTGCTCCGGTCATCGAACCGAGGTTCGGGTACAGCGGGATGTTCGAGGCGCTCAGGTCCGTTACCGGGCCGTTGCCGACCTTGATGTTGACGTCCAGGCTCCCTGGACCCGCTTGGTTGGCGTTGTAGATCTCCAGGGTGTAGTAGCCGTTGGTGGTCGGCGTGAAGCTGCCGCTGATGGCGCCGCTGGCGTTGCCCCAGGTGGCACCGGCGACGTTTTTGCCGCCGACAACGATCTGCAGGCTGTCGTCCGCCGTGCCGCTGAAGGTGTAGGTCTTGCCGGCTTCCATGTAGATCAGGCCGGACGTTTTCGAACCGGTGCCAGGGCTGACGGTGGCTGCGGTATCGACCGTGGTGACCTGCTCGCTCTTGTTGGCGCTGCCGGAGTTGGCGAACACGTTCTTCAACTGGTCGCCCGTGATGCCGTTGCCGTTGGTGCCCAGGCCGTTGAGGCTATTCCAGCTTTCTTTGGTCAGGCCGATCGACGCGACGTTGTTGTTGCCGATCGACAGGTCAGGGCGGTCGGCGACCGGCGTGATGTCCACCTTCATGGTCACCTCGCTGCCGGTATTGGTGCCGTCGTTCGGCTTGTACTTGATCTGTGCGTAGTCGGCCTGCTGGTTGCCCACGCCGTTGCCGCCATAGCCGTCCACGCCGGACTGGTTCGCCAGCGGCACGAACTTGAGCTTGCCGGCGGTGATGTCGGCCTGGCTGACCGTCTGGTTCAGCGACACGTTGACCCAGGCGCTGCCGTTGAAGAACTTGAGGCTGCCCAGGTCCGGCAGTTTGCTGATGACCACGGCCAGTCCGGTGTTGCCATCGGCATCGGTGACGTTGAAGTCGCCCCACTTGAACACGTAGTCGGTGTCCTCGGTGCCGGTGACGGCGCCGCCGGGCGACTCGGGCATGTGGTCGTTGTCGATGATGGTAGTGGTCACGCTACCCTTGTTCGCGTCGACCTGCAGGTTCTCGAAACCACCCCCGCTGGTGCCGGTGATCTTGACGGTGAAGTTCTCCGAGCCCTCGACGAGTTGGTCGTCGATGGTCTTCACGTCGAAGTTGGCCGTGCTGGCGCCGGCCGGAATCTTCACGGTGACCACGCCGGTGTAGTCCTGGCCGTTGGTGGCGGTGCCGCTGTAGCTCAGGGTGACGGTGACATCGGTCTTCGAAGGACTGGTCAGGGTGAGCGTGTAGTGCGCGGTATCGCCCTCGGTCACCGACGTGTCGCCGCTGATGCTCACCGTGGTCAGGTCGCCCTGGCCGCTCGGTTCGTCGGTCACGGTGGTGGTGAGGGTGTTGCCGCCCAGGGTCAGTTTCTCGAAGTTGTCGCCGCCGGCAACGGACTCGAGCTTGTTGACGATCGGCGCTTGCCCGCCGACGTACACGTCGTCCTTGGCGGTGATGGTCGCGGTGCCGCTGGCGCTGCCCGCAGCGATGTTGACCTTGGTGCCGTCGCTCAGGGTGAA
>NZ_JAUTXS020000004.1:0-44514 GCF_030658255.1 Pseudomonas sp. RAC1 | reverse complement strand
GTCGGACAGCGAGTCGCTGACTTCCTGAATTCGCGTCGTGTTCGCCCCGAGCGCGGTCGACACCTGGCCGAAGCGCTGTGCCGTGGCCTGCTCGTTTGTGACCACCACCTGATCGAGTTGGCTGATGCTGGACTTGTTGTCGGCCACCTGCGCGTCGAGGGTCGTCAGTCGCGTGACTGCCGCCTCGTTCTGCGTTGCGCGGACGCGGACTTCGTCTGCAAACTTCGCCGTCGCATCCCAGCTTTTCATGGCGTCGGCCAGCTCGCCCTCGCCGTTGTCATCCCGCGCAGCGGCCTGCAGCGCAGTCAGCTGGCTGGCAGAAGCGGTGACCTTGCCATCGAGGTTCGTGATGTCAGCGGTGTTGCGCCGCACTTGGCTTGCCAGCGCATTGGCGGTCTCGAGGATCGTGCCAATGTCTGCCCAGTAGTTCGCGTCCGGCGGCGCCGCGCCCGCTGGCACATCACCAATGGCCTGGAAGAGTCTCTGTCCCTGACGCACCACGTCCCCACGGGTGTAGGTCGTTTCAGGGTTGTATGCCAGTGCATCAGTAAGCTCGTCGATGCGCTCGTACAGCTCTTTCTTGGCCTCATCAATTCGATCAGACACAGAGCCAGGTCCGTCGCCGGAAATGAGCTCGATCTCCTTTCGCAACTCCGGGTACAGCGCCCCCTTGGTGATCCTTTCCTTGAAGTACTTGTCGTACTCTGACTGATCAGCGCTTGACTGACCGTTGATGCCCACGCCTGCTGGATACCACGGCCCAACGTTGCCAGAGCGGTCAATGAGGCGGGCCCAGTAGAAGAACGACACGCCAGCCGCTAGGCCATGAATCTCGTGATCTGCCTGCGGGTAGGCGAAGTCCCCCAACTTGATCGCCTGATCGCGGCTGGTTGTTGCGCTCTGCCAGATCTCCGTGCGTTGTGTGTCATCTGCGCCAGGCGGGAAGCCCCAAGCCAGGCCGGTACCGAAGACCAAAGGCGTGGCACTGAGATGTGTCACCGCCGGCGGCGGCGTGGTCTTACCGGCCACGTTCGTCAGCGTCGAGGTCGTCGGGATAGACGCAACGTCTAGCGCGTTCACGGCGCGGACGCGGGCCAAATACTGGCCGGCATACACGCCCGTCACATCGACGGACAGCTCACCGGTGCGAGGCACTTTCACCCAGTCCCGAGCGCCCCAGCGCCACTCCACCTCGTAGGCCACCGCGCCGGGCGCCGCGTCCCAGCCGATGGTCATGGTGGTAACCGCGATGCCCTGCGACACAGACGAGTGGCTGCTGATCAGCACGCGCGCCGGCGCATCTTGCACGCTGGGCGGCAGAACGCTGATCGGCCGGTCATCAATCATCGTGCCGTGGTCGATGGCGTCGAACTTGTTCGGCTCGTGCTGGATCAGGTCCAGCTGAAACCGCGTCCACTCCGGCCGCGTCACGTTGCGGACGTAGAACTGCATCAGCTTGAGGTCGTCGTAGTCGATCGCCCAGGCGCACTCTGGCTCTGGCGTTTCGCTGAAATCGGCCATGACGGTGATCGCGCGACCCACCGCCGACTTCACCCGCCGCGCTTCGGCCTTGCCGCTGGGCAGGTTGACCAGCAGGCGCGCCCCGGCCGGCACCTCAGTGTCTCGGTCCAGCGTCACGACACGGCCCGCCACGGAGGCAATGCGACCCCCGTTGCCCCGGCCCGCGAGCAGCGGGTCGGACAAGGCGATCACTTTGCCGGGCTTCGGGATGTAGCCGTCGAGGCCCACGTTGATCGTCGCGCCGCGGATCTGCAATTGCTCACTGAGCAGCGCCCAGTTGCCGGCGCGCTGGGCTTGACTGCGCGAGGTGCAGCCGACCGCCTCAACCGACAATTCGCGCACGCCGTACTCGGCAATGGCGTCGTCGTCGAACACCGGCTCCTTGTCGGTCTCGAAGCCCTGGTCAGGATCGTCGAACGACACCATCGCTTGGCTGTGGCGGTCGCGCAGCTTGCTGCCGGTGTACTTGACCATCCCATCGCCGAGGATCTGCGACAGGGTGTAGGTGTAGGCCGGATCCTGCGGCATGTCCGCGTTGACGGTGATCTGGTTGCCATCCCAGTAAGCCAAGCCGTGGAAGATCGCGGCCAGGTCTTGCAGCACCGCCCAGGCATCGGCCTGCTTCTGCAGGTATAGGTTGCAGGTGAAGCGCGGCTCCTGGCCACCCTTCCCGTCCGGCACGAACTGGTCACAGTACTGCGCGATGCGGTAGAGCGACCAGCGGTTGATCATGCTCGCGTCGACGCGATCGCCCAGGCCGTAGTACGGATGCAGCACCAGGTCGTAGAAGATCCAAGCCGGGTTGTTGGTGTAGGCCTCTTTGAACGAGCCGTCCCACACGCCATTCGTGGTACCGGCGCCAGCGGTGGCGTAGGTGCGCGTCTCGGGATCGTAGTTCATCGGCACACGCACGATGCGCCCCCGCATCAGCACCGCGATCTTGGCGATGTCCCCGCCGAATTGCTGGGCGTCGTACTCGACGCAGCCCACGGCCGTCAGCGGGTACTCCTGATCGCTGTCGACCACCTCGGCGATGGCCTCGACGACCATCGCATCCTGCACCAGCGAGCTGTTTGCATTCGGCGTGATGCGGCGCGCGCGGATCGTCCAGCGGTTGCCGGCTGGCAGTTCGATGCGGTGTGAGCGCTCGTACTTGGTGACGTTCTTGCGGCTGACGCTTGAGGTCAGCAGTTCCTGGTACGGCCCGCCATCGGTGGCCACGTCCACGGCGTAGGCGATGGTCACGCCATCGATGTTACCGCCGCTGTCCTGCGACTGTAGCTGCGGCCAGGAGAATCGAACGCGCACGGCGTCGATCATTGCGTTGTTGATGCTGTAGACCCACGGGGTGGTGCTGCGCAGCTCCTGGCCGACCTTGATTTCGTTGCTCGCCTCGGTGACGCCGACCAGGCGCTCCTGGTGCAGCTCACCGGAGCGGAACTGCCATTTGACGCCTGGGTAGTTGAGGGTGCCGTCTTCGGCCATGACCGGCGTGCCGTCGAGTTTCACCGAGCGCAGGCCATTCACCGGCCCGACGATTGGCCCCCAGCTCCAGATGTATAGCATCTGCGCGGTCGCGATCGACGGCACGCTGTTGGTCGCGATGCTCGGTTGCTTCGGCTTCTTCGCGCCGCCTTTGGCGCCCACCACGGCCCGGCGCTTGATCGGCGCGCGCCGAGACGCCTGCTTCAGTGCTTGAGCCATCCAGTCCTCCAGATACGGAAAAACCCGCCGAAGCGGGTCTGTGTGCGCCAGCCGCTACAGCTGGTCTTGTGTGAGAATGCTGCCCGACTCAACGGCACCACCGATCTCACGCTCGCCGTACAGCAGCGGATAGGGGTTGCCCTGGGCGATGGTGGTGACCGCGCTGCCGAAGCCGTAGCTGGGATTGTTGCCGTCTTCGTTGCGATCAAGACTGCCGGTCTGCGCAGTGGGCGAGAGCATCTGCACAACGCCGCCCGCCGCCAGCGCGGCGCCCCCGGCGACCATCGCCAGGCCGACACCTGAGCTCAGGCCGCCGGTAAAGAAACCTGCGACGATCAGCACAGCGCCGAGCACAACCTGGAAGATGCCGCCCTGCTTGCTCCCTTGAATGATCGGGGCGATGCGGATCTCTTCCTGGTCCGAGCCCTGCAGATCGAACTCCTCCGGACCCAAGTTGCGCTTGCCAGAGAAGATCGTGAACACAAGCCCGCGCTCCTCGCCCGTGGTCAGGAACTTCTCGAAGCCCGGCACCATCGCGCACAGCGCCTGAACCGCGTCACGGGCGCTGTTCACCTCCAGCTCATACTCGCGGCCGAAGTGCTTGCGCAGCACGCCGTACAGCTTCACGGTCCGCTTCATGGTTGGTAGTCCTTGTGTCGGAGAATGAGCCGGCAACGGTTGGCCATCGACCAGCCGTAGACCTCGCGTGTCGAGACCCTGCCGGCCATGTGGTGGTAGATGAATGGCCCAGCACCGCCCAGCGTTGGGGCGTCCTCACTGGCCAGTGCCGGCTCGCTGCCGAGGTAGATCGCCGCGTGGTTGGGGTGAAAGCACGGACGGCCCGGTGACGACACCATGAACACCAGCATGTCGCCACGCTGTGGCTCGCCCACCTGGTAGAAGCCCGCACCCTCGAAGTTGTTTTCGTAGAGGCTCGGCCCATCGGCCTCCTCCCACCACAGGTCCTTGCGCTCGAAGTTGGGCAGCACCAGCCCCGCCTCGCGGGCATACCAGTCTCGGCAGGCGCCCCAGCAGTCGAGCAGGCCATGGGAGAACTCACGGCCCAGCAACGGCGCCTGATAGCCCGAGGGCTTGAACCACTCCATGTCACCGCCGGGCCATGCGACGATGCCCCAGGGCACCTCGTGCAACTCGCAACTGACGCGGTCGGCCATGCTCGGGCGCGGGCTCGCGTCCGGGTGGCTGTGGATGATCGCCAGCAGCGTGCCCCGGTCCTCGGCGTCGGCCAGATCCTCGTGGTGCAGCGTGAACTGGTCGCGGGACGTGCGGGCCAAGTTGCGGCATGGCACGTACTCACGGCCGGCTTCGGTCTTGATCAGCACGCCGCAAGCTTCTGCCGGGTGCTCGCGTTCGGCATGCTCGCGGATCGCGGCCTGCAGTTGTTGGTTGATGCGCATGGGTTACCTCGAACTGGCGATCAGACTCGCCCCCATTGAGCCGCCGAAGCGGCGGGTGTTGCCGCGCAGCTTGCAGCTGTTCCAGCGGCCTGCGCAGCGATCGAGCGCCGGGTTGTCGGTCGGCTCGTTCTGCTTTGTGAACATCGCCGCCCCGGTGTATGCGCAGGCCTCGCCTCGGTACCCGCCGCGGCAGGCCCAGCGGCACAGCTTGGTGATCTGCTGGCTGGGCAGTTGCACACCGCCAAAGTCCAGCGGGCTCGACAGCTGGAACGTGACTTGCTCGCGGTCTTCCTCGGTCTTCTGCTCGATGTACCAGAGGTTTTCGCGCGCCTGGTTGGACGCGTTCGGATTCCCCTCGGGGAAGTTGGCGGCATCCAGGAAGTGCCGGAAGGTTTCGATCACCCTCACCTTCGCCCCGGCCATGTCCTTGAGCGCCAGGCACAGGGCGCTGACCGCGCCGCGCACGCCAGCGATCTCGTTGGCCACTTGCAAGGTCGGCGTGGCGGGCCTGCCGTCGCCACGAATGTCGAAGCCCTTGGCCTCGATCTGGATGGGCTCATACAACTGGCCCTGCCAGATGATCGGCCTGTCCTGGGCATGCCCGTGGAAGCGCATGACGTTGCCGCCCAGGCGAGTCGTGTCCACTTCGTACAGCCGGATCTGGTTGCCCGGCTCCAGCTTCTGGATGTCGGATTCGAAAGTCATCGGGGCCTCAGAAAAAGCAAACCCCGCAAGGGCGGGGTCAGTACGGGGTGAATGTCTGCTTCATGGTGAAGCTGATCTTGAATTGCCCGGCGCCCTGCGGGTCGAGCTTGTAGCCGTTGACCTTGTAGCGCCCAGGCTTGCCACCAGGTGGGGTCCAGAGAAACGAGCGGTAGCCCTCGTGCCGATCCAGGAAGTCGCGCATCTGGCGCACCTCCTGCCCGTCGTCGAGGCTGCCCACGGCCTGGTGCGTCCACTCTTCCGACTTACCGTTGATGCCGGTACCGCCGGACTGACTGTAGCCGTCGCCGAAGTCGTTCTCCCACACCCGCTGCTTGATGTCGCCAGAGGCGCCAACGCGGGTGCAGAAGGTGAATGTCTCTGCCATTACCGCCTCCAAAGCAGGCCGCCCTGCTGAGTCTCCTGATACAACACATCGCGGACCTGCTCTACGAACGCTTGCCCGAAGACTTCTCCTTGTCGGCGCGCGTCTGCATCGCTCATTCCCTGCTGGGCCTGCACGGTGACCGGCGCTTGGATTGTGATGCCTCCACCACCTCGCCCCGCGCCAGCCCCCGCCTCGTTCGCGCTGCGCAGGTAGTGCGTCAGGTCGCGGTTCTGGTTGGGGTTCAGCACTCGCTCCCCGCCATCAAGCAGCCAGGTGCCTTCGCGGGGGATGTTGTCGATACCGTCGTGGGCCATACCCATGAGGGCTGTGGACGCCACGCCGGCGACCATCGGCGCGGTTGCGGCCGCAGCGGCGGCAGCAGCAGCAGGTGCAGCTGCCGGGCCAACGACCGGGATGGCTGCGGTGGACGCGAAAGCCGCCAACTGAGCTTGGAAGGCCGTCGCCTGGGCGTTGGCCACCATCGCCATTCCGGCGGTCGACTGCGTTGTCTTGCCCACCAGCAATTGCACTGCCTGATAGACCAGCCACTGCGCGGCCATGTCGGACAGGGCGCCGACGAATGACTTGCCGAAGCCGGTGATCATGTCCATCAGCGCATCGCCGGCATCCTTCGAGCCGGTGGACACGTCGGACAGGAACGAGCTCAGTTCGCTCTTGGCGCTGCCCAACACCGACGTTGTTGCGTCGGCAGCCATGGCCGAGTAGTCCGTCGCCGCATCAGCGAAGTTCTCCCAGGCACTGGTGACGCCATCCATCCAATCCGCCCGGGCCTCGTCCACTTGGTTGTAGTAGTCCTGCTGCAGCACCAGCCGCTGGGCCAAAGCCTCGCTCAGCACCTCGGTTTCCTGCTCGTACAGCTCGGCACTGATATCGCCGCTGTTGCGCTGGAGCACCAGTTCACGCTGCTGGCGATTGAAGTCCTCCTCGATGGCCAGGCGCTCTTTCAGCCGCTCCTTGTACTTGTCGCCGCGCCCAGCGCCAGCCAGTTCCAGGTCGAAGCCGTTCTTCGCGGTCAGGTAGTCCTCATTGGCATTCGACTTGAAGGCCGCGAGCTTCTTCGCATCCTCCTCGGCCTGCTTGATCTTCTTCAGGGAGTCGAGCTCGGCGGCCAGGCCTTCCAGGCGCTTGCGCTGCTTGTCGTTGATGCCATCAAGCTTGCCGCTTGATACCTCGAATGCCAGCTTCTCAACCTCGGTTGCGTCCTTGCGCTTGTCGGTCGAGGTGTTGATCAGCTCGATCTGGCGCTTGTAGTTCTCTTCGGTCGTTTCGAATGTCTGGTTGAGCTTCTTGGCGGCGGCGGCGGCAGCTTTGGCTGCGGCCTGTTCGGCCAGCGTGATGGCTTTGAATGATCCTGGTCCGCCTGTTTTGAGTCGATCCAGAAGATCGGCCAACTCTTTCACCTGGTTCGACGTACTACCATCGCCCGAATTCTTATCGAAGCTGGCCATCAGGTCGCCATAGCCAGTGATCAGAGAATCCATCTGCTCCTTTGTGCCGCCGATCACCTTGCCCATGGCGTCGACGTTCTTGAAGGCGTTGTAGATCCTTACCGGTGGAAGATATTTGTCATACCACTTCGCGTCCTGCCCTCCGACCATGGCGTTATCAAGTTCTGACAGGGATTTCAGGCCCACACCCAGCAAGTGGATGCCTGCCACCGTACCAATTGCGAACTTGGCCAGGGCCTGAAGGCTAGCTGCCAGATCATCCGTGACTTTCTTCGCGAGGACGCCGTTAATGCTGGAATCACTCAAGCGCCCAGCGAACTCTGACATACTCGGCAGTAGCTCGGCTGTGAGCTGATTAGTTATTCCAGAAATGGATTGATCGACTAACCAGTTTGCAGCTTGAAGCTCTTTAGCTGCCTTAATGGTTTTATCATCCATGATAGATCCGGCCGCTTCTGCAGCATCGCCGAATCTTTTAAATCCCTCACTATTGTTTCGAAGAAGAGGGAGCAGCACCGTAGCATCATTTGCAATGGCTTCCATGTAGAAAGTCATGTCGCTCTGGCTGACTTTGGCTTTTTCTAGGCTGGAAACATAAAGGCCGAGAGCCTGGCTTCCGCTCAGGTTTCTGAACTGATCAGCAGTCACCCCCACCTTTGGCGCGATCTGCTCGAAGAAATCCTTCATAGCACCGCCGCCGGTATTGAGGAAATCCCCGACTTTGTCGTTTACATCCTTCAGGATGTCAGAAAGCTTGTCCTGCTCTACCCCGACAATCTTGGCACCTGAGGCGAGCTTCTGAAAATCGGTTGTGCTGACGTTTGCCACTGATGCCAGCTTCGCCACTTCAGTTGCAGACCTGATAGCCGAAACGGTTATTGCTCCAAGAGCCGTAACGCCCGCCGCAAGGCCCCCACCTACAGCCGCGCCGAGCTTGGCAGCGCTATCGCTGATCTGCTTCATTCGCTTGCTGGCTGAGCGCTCAGCCTTTTCGAGACCCTGCTCGAAACCGCCGACCTTGGCAATGAGGTCGAGCGTTAAAGTTCCTAGCGACCGGCTTGCCATTTTAGCTCCCATAAAAAAGCCCGCTGATGCGGGCTTCGATCTATTCCAATAGTCTCTTCTTCTCTATCTCGTACTCGTTTTCTGTCAGGTTTCCTGAAGACTTTAACTTTGCGAGACGTTCTAGCTCTTCGTATTTGTTAAAATTCTGCACAGGACGCGGCTTGAGCCTCTGGCCAAAAATCGCCCATATAAGGCATACCAACCAAACAACTCCTGTCCAGCCAAGAAAAAGATTCAGCATGAAAATCGAAGTATAGCTCTCGTGCCTACGATAAAAAGCAATCATCATAGGCACGAAATAGACCACTACAGATATTGCTATACCAATCAAGTGTCCAGCGTAAAATAGTTCCAACTTGGCTCCCTCCTATAAGACATGAGGGCCAATTTAACACTTGACCGGCACCCGGCCAAATCATCCTCTAGCTCCACTCCTCCATCGCCTGCTCCAAGCTGACCGGAGCGCGGTCTGCGTGAGGAGTGAAATCATCAGGGGTGAAGGGTTGCGGCCGACGCTGCGGGTCACGACCCTGGTTCGCGAGGATCGAAGCCAGCAGCGCCACGCCGCGCTCCACTCTCATGCCGAGGTGGAGCGACCCTCTCCGCTCCCTGAACTTCAGCCAGGAGTGGAACTCGCGCAGGCTCAGGTTTTCTTGCGCTTGCGCGATGGTGCGGCCCCCGACTCCGGCGAGGACGAGCTCATGCCAGAACTCGTCGAGGGCGGTGAGCTCGGCGTCTTTCCCAGGTTGTTGACCTCATGGATGGCGGTGAGCAGCGCCACGGTGAGGTTGCCGTCGAGCGCGCCCATGCGCTTGGTGCTGTCCGGATCCTTGGCCAGCTCGGCGGTATCCAGCGGGCCATGCGTGATATCCAGCGCGGTGAACACCGGGTTACCTTCCTCGTCGCAGATGGCAGCAGCGATCCGCCCGGCGATGCTGTCCTGCTTGCCGCCGGCGGCGAGCACGTCGCTGACCGCGCTCTGGTAGCCGAGCGGGCGCACAAACACGGTGGCCGTGATCATGTCATCGCCCTGGCGCCACTGGACTTCTTTCTGCACAGGCCGGCCGGTGAAGGAACCCGACTGGCGCAGGCTTTCGATGTTGAGCTTCATGGTCTACCTCACGCCGACTTCTTGATCCAGGCGGAACCGCCCGAGCGCTGGATGGATGCGGCGGTGCTGACCACAGCGTTGGCGGCGAAGTCGAACGGGAAGTCGGCAACGTAGCCCTCGAAGATGTACCAGGTGCGCGTCGCGGGCAGTTCGAAGTCATCGCCATCCGCATTCACGGTCGGCGCGGCAGTGCCGTCAGACCAGCCCACCGCCCACTTCACGGTGGAATCGCCGTCCTCCTCCGACATCTGGTGCAGGCGCACATGACTGGCGTTGTTGGGATCGGCGTTGATGGTAAGCGATGCCTGGCCAGGGGTGCGCAATCCTGGCTTGTAGGTGCGCTCCTTGGAGCTGAGGCAGGTGTCCTCGATCTGCTCCTTAGGAGAGCCGCCGGGGTTGAAAGCGGTGGCGCACTCTACTTCCAGCACGGCGAGGCCGGTTCCGGAGGCAGCTTTCACCAGGGCATAGACCTGGGTGCCTTGAGTCAAGACGGACATAGGGGTCTCCTATCGAGCAAAAAAATACCCGCATTCGGCGGGCTGGGGTTGGTCAGCGGCGGACTATCCAGTCCACGTCGAAGCTGGTTCGGTAGTTCTTGGTGGTGGGGTCTCGGCTCTCGCCGCCCCAGCGAGTGATGTTTGCCCGGAGCTCGATAGCGTCCCGGATTGCGTCTCGCACGCTCCGGACAGAGGTACCGGTGGTGCCGTAGATATCGACCTGCAGCGTGAAGCTGTCGACATCCGGCCGGCCAGCCAGGTAGTTCTCAGGATCTCCGGTGATCAACTGCCAGACCGCGTATGGCTTGGCCACGCCCTCCTCGGCCTCGCCGAACGAGTAGAGGCGCATGTCCACGCCCGCCCCGAGCAAAGCCGTCACGGCAGCACTCGCGGCGCAGGCCTCAACGATTGGTGGTGTCATGAGGATGCCGCCTTCTTCTTCGCAGCGCGCCGGATAGCGCGGTCGATTGCCTTCTCGTACTCCGTCACGAAAGTGTTGGTGACCTGGGCGATGCTGTCGGCGAGCGCCGGCCGCATGAATGGCACGGCGGCCATCTTCTCGGTACCGAACTCGAGCAGGCGCCAGTGCGGCGTCGGTGAGTTCGGACTGAGGTCACCGCCATCCTTGAGCACGGCGCCATGCAGCACGCCGATCCGGAAGCCCAGGTCGCCGGTCCGCTTGAACAGTCGCCCGTTCCAGCGCAACGCAATGTTGTCCGCGATCGAGCGCCCGGTCGCCTTGTCGTCGATGCGCTCTGCGCGCTCCTTGGCGTTCTGCACCACCACCTGGGCGGCCTTGCGTAGCGCGGCCCGGCCACCCTTGCGGCGAACGTCGTAGCTGACGGAGTCCAGCTTGCCGAGCAGGGCGTCCAGGCCCGTGATGGAGAACTCGACCCCGTCAGCCATCTTTCACCCCCTTTGCGACCAGAATTGTCAGGTAGTCCAACCCCGACTTCGGGTCCGCCAGCGGAGGGCCAACGATGCTGTAAACCTCGCCCCGATACAGGATCCTCATCGTGGCCAGCACGCCAGGCCGGTACCGAATGACGATCCGACTTGTGGCCTCGGCCTGACCCGCCTGAGCTGCGAGAAACTCGCGGGTAGACAGATCCTCGACGCTGGCCGGGCACTTGGGCCAGAGGGTCACCCAGTCCTTTTCGCCATACTCCAGTGTCACGGGATCGCGGACGGCCTTGAACTCCTGAATGTCGATGCGATGCCGGAGCTTTCCGGCCTGCATCACACACCCATCCGGATGCGGTACGGCATCAGCAGGTGCTGGGAGGCCAGCGGCAGCTCGGTGGCCGAGCCGGTCGTGACGACCTCCTCCCGGTTGGCGAACAGGTGTCCCAGCTTCAGCAGGCACGCGGCCTGGATCGCTGGATTGAGCACCATCCCATAGGCAACCGCATCGGCCCGGTCGTATGCGTCGGCCAGCGCCTGTCGGGCATGCTCGAGCAGACGGCAGCGCAAGGTGTGATCTTGCTCTGCGTCGGCGGCGGTCACCGCAGCGGCATTCGCCGCGCGGGCCTGCTGCATCACCAGTTGGACGCCTGCCCGAGCCTGATCGAGCGACACCTGATCCAGGTAGAAACGGCGATTCAGGAACTGCATCGCCGCCTCCTCTGCCGCATCGAGTTGCGACTGCACCAGCACCTGGTCTTCGGGCTCGGCCAGCAGGTGGTGCATGGCAATGTCGATATCGATCACGGACATGCTCAGACCTCCAACGGCTGGCGGGACACCAGTCCGCGCTGCTCCAGTTCTTCGGCGTGCTGTCGCAACACCAGATAGCTGGGTCCGCCACGTCGACGCAATTCGCCATCGTCCATGAACGACCGCAGGGGGTAGACCTCGATCCTCGATGGATTCAGTTCGAGCGCACTGCCCGCGTCCTCTTCGCCTGGGGGCGGGCTTTCGGCGATCGTCCCACCCTTTTCCTGTTTCTTGGGGCTAGCCATGAAATCACTCCTGTAAGGCGTCACCGCTGACGCCTTCGTTGGTGGGCTGGGTTTACTTGGTGGTCAACGGGCCGGTGACGAACGCCTCACCGCGGTAGATGGCAAACGCCAGGCGCTCTTCTGCACGCAAGGTGGCCATGTTGTTCTCGAAGTCCTTGTCGTTCTCGGTCGAGATCAGCACCTCGATTTCCATACGGTCGAATATCTGAGCGCCCAGCTTGAAGGCGCCAACCAGGAAATCGTTTTGGGTCATGGCCTGAGTCGAGACGACGGGGCGATTCCACAGGCGTGCATTGGTCCCTTCCTGAGGCTGACCAATGATGTAGCGCCCTTCCCCGTCCTTGGTCAGCTCGATGGCGGCCCAGTCGATGGGGTTCAGGACGATGCCGTCCGATGGGAACTCGGCCAGCTCGGCCTGCAACAGCGCCAGACGCAGACGGTCGATGCGCTGCTCACCGGCCACGGTCACGCCGCCAGGTGCCGCATAGATTTGTGCAACGGTCATCAAACCTTGGAGGTTCGCGCCGGTGCCGTTGCCGTAGAGCAACTGCGCCTCTTCCGCCATCGTCAAGCCGTAGCGGGCACGGCCGTCGATGTAGCTCTGCAACGCCGGGGCGTCGTCCAGCATCTGGCGGCTGGCCTTGAACAGATGCGCGATGGTGCGGACGTTGGCAGTAGCCAGGGCAAACTCGATGTCCGAGTACGGCTTGGCGGTGTTTTCGGCAACGGTACGCGCGTTGTTGGTGAAGCCGGTTTCGCGGATGTACTCAATCGAGTTCGACTCGGTGGTGCCGGGTGCGACCAGATCGCGGATGGTCAGGCGACGCGGGGGCGGCGTCACGATGCCGGGCAGTCGCTGCGCAGGGACCAGGTCGCCACCGGTAGCGGTGGTGATCGCTGCACGCGGCACCGAAACACGGCGCGACCCTCGGAAGGGCGAGCTGATGTCCTTCATTTCGTCGCTGCCGACCACCAAGGCGCCCACCGATTTTTGCGGCTCGTCTTGATGCGAGTGATCGCGGTTGGCGTTGACCAGCTTCTGCTCGGCCTCGCCCAGGCGCGCCTGCAGCTCGCCCTGCGTCACCAGCATCTCGTCGACCTTCGCTCGAGTCTCCTCGCTCATCGCACCGGAAGCTTTGATCTGCTTCTCGGTGATCTCGGCCTGGCTTTTGATTTGGTCGCCGATACCCTTGAGCGCGGCGTTGATTTCTTTGACTTGGGCTTCATAGTCCACGGTCATTTTCCTTTCAGAGAGTTCAAGAGATTGGTTGCCGCGCTCAGAGAGGCGGTGAGGTCTGGCGCGACAGCGGTCGGCTTGTCGGTCGGGGCAGCGTTATGCGTGCCCCCGCCGGTAGCGCGGGGCGTACTGGACTTGAAAGTGGCGAACAGCTCACGGCGCTGGGAACGGGGCATGCCCGCTTTTGCCAGCGCGGTGTCCATGGCTTTGAGGGCATTGGTCTGAGCGGTGTCGTCAGTCTCGCGCTCGACGATTTCATTGGCCGCCAGGAGCCCAGTGGCCAGCCCCAGCTCAACCGCTCGCTTCCCACGGATGAAGGTCTCGTCGTCCATGAGCTCGGCCATATCCTTGACTGGCTGCCCGCTGGTTTCGGCGTAGAGGTCGGCCATTGCGGCGTCAAACTCCTCCATGTCGTCCGAGACATCGCGCAGGTAGTGGCGGTTGCCAGCCAGGAAAGTCCAGCAGTTGTGAATCATCAGGAAGGCGCTACTCGCGACCTGCCTTTCAGCGCCCGCAAGGTAGATGATCGACGCGGCGCTCGCAGCCATACCGAGCACCTTCGTGGTCACCTTCTGGCTGTGCTCGCGGAGGCGGTTGTAGATGGCGATACCTTCGAACATGTCGCCACCGGGCGAGTTGATGTAGACCGTTACCTCTCGATCGCCGATCGTGCGCAACGCTGCGTCGATCCGCTTGATGGTGACACCCTCGCCGTACCAGTCCTCACCAATCACCCCGTAGATGGTGATCGTGTCCGAGGTGTTTTCAACCGCAGCCTGAATGGCCGGGTTCCATTTATCGAGCGCGCGCGGGCTCATCTCGCTGCGCAGGCCGCGAGACTGGATCTTGTGTTTCATGGGTTACTCCTGGGAGGCGTTGCCCGACTCGTCGAGCCAGTTCTTCAAGGCGTTGCGTGCCGTTTCCTGGGCGCCCGGTTTGCCGAGCTGGTCAAGCGGTACCAAGTTTGATTGCACGGTGAGTACATCGCCGCCTGGCATGCTGGGCAGGTTTTCCTTACGGCGCCCTTCGTTGCGGGTCATGTAGCCGTTCTGCCCCATCGTGCTCAGGTACGCGGCTCGGCCGGCGCTATCAGCACGCAGGAAGGCTTCGAGCGAGTACTCGGCGTAATAGTTGATGCGGTCGACTGCCGTCAGGCAGAACTTATTGATGCACTGCTCAATCGGGGCTGTGTAGGACATGATGCAGTAGGTCAGAAAGGCAATCTGCTGCTGCTCCAGACCGGTACCCCAGTTGCTACCCTTGTCGGTCTTCATCACCATCCAGGGCGGCACACCGAACCAACGGCAGATCTCCTCGACGCTGTGCCCGCGAGACTCGAGCAGTTGAGCGTCGGCTGGCTTGATACCCAGCGATTCAGGCTTCACGCCCTGCTCGAACACAGGGCTTTTTCCTGCGTTCAGTGCTCCGCTGATCGTCTTCACGTATTCGCGGAAGTCTGCTCGCTGTGCAGGAGTCATGATGCGGTCCACCGAGAAGCCCACGGTAGGCATCATGCCGTTCTTGAACGTGCTGTTCGCCGCGTCATCGGCGGCCATGGCTGCGCCGAAGACATCTGCACCGTAGCGGATTGCTGACATGCCCACCCGCCCATCTAGCGTGAAGGCTGGGATGTGCAGCATGTCCCCTCGCTGGATCTGGCGCCGTGCACCCTTCCGAGGCCTGAAGTAGTACAGGAGACGCCCGTTATCGTCGGTCTCGAGGTCCACCCTCGAAGGCAACAGGAAGTCCAAAGCGACCACCTTGCCTGCTGCGCGGTGGATCTCGCAGTAAGCGTTGCCCCACAGCAGCATCGATGCGACTACCGACTGCCAGAACTGGAACGCTGCCATGTCCTCGTTCGGGCTGGTGTGCAGCACATCGTACAAACGGAAGTCACGAGCGTTCTCACGACCCCCATCCGGCAGGCGGCGATAGATATTCAGCGGCAAACCCGCGACCGACGTTGAGATGATCCGTACGCACGCCCACACCGCCGATAGACGCATAGCCTTGTCTACCGATACCGATTTACCGCTGCTCGATTTGTTGCCAGCAAAGGCGCTCCAGAATCCTCCATCGGACAGTCTGATCTTGCTGCCCGCCCACTCGCTGATGCTCGCGGAGGGTCGAGCTGCTGCAGCGCCCAAGGCTCGAATGATTGAATTAGTCACCTACCAGACCCCGACGGATGAAGGCGGCGATGCAGAATGCGCAGAGCGCCGCGGTGATGAGGGTCCAGCCCAAACCGGTCAGGACGTATACGCCTGCGCAAAGCAGGCAGAAGCCGGCCAGCGCGGCAACCAGATAAAGGATCGTCGCTGCGTTCATCAGAAAATTGGGTTCCGTATGGCATCCATGAAGTTGTCGACGCTGTTCCCTAGCTGGGCCTGCGCCATGACTCGGCCTACCCCCATGATCAGGGCGACAGCACCGTCGATCTTGTTGTCCTCGCCCTGCTTGATCGGGCGTACCACATCGTCGTTGCCTGGCAGGTTCTTGCCGATCACGTTGCCGACACACCAGGTCATGATCGGGTTGCCATCGTGATGGAAGCGGCCCGCCTCGATCGCGGCCTCCAGCTCCTTCATGCCGTCGGACATATTGGTGTAGTTCTGGGTAATGGTGATCGGGTTGAAGCCCTCGTCGTCCAGGTCATGGCTCAGGCCCGTGGCGCCGTGGGGGTCGATCGGACATTCCCTGATTGGCGCCAGCTTGTTGGCTTCCTTGGTGTCCTCGAGGATCTCCCGATAGTCCACTTCGGCGCCGGGCGTTGCCGTGAGGTGCCCTGTGTTGACCCAGGCCTGGAAGCGCTCGGTCATGCGCTTGTTGTCCACATCGTTGGCGGTGTCTTCAGGCACCCAGAACGCCGGCGCTACGCTGTAGTAGTGGATCTTGCCGTCGATCTCCCGCCAGAACAGCCTGGCCCTTGAGTTCATGTCCAGCTTGCGCGCCAAGTCGAAGCCAGCGATCCACTCCTGCCCCTCGAACTGGTCCAGGGTCAGCGTCTTGTCCTCGCAGGCCTTCCAGCTTTCCATGTTGAAGAAGCCGGATTTAGCGCTCACCCACAGGTTTAGGTGCTTGGTCTTAAACGTGTTGGTGAACCGTGCGGAGCGGATAGCCCGCGCCAGTTGGCTCTCCAGGTACTCCTGAAACACCGAGACACCCATGCATGGGTTGGCCTTGGCCAAGTTCTTGGGGTCGGTCCAGTCGTCCCCCTCGTCCAGCGTCCAGATGTAGCCGAACAGTTCATCGTCAGGCACCGTTCCGTTCAACATCTCGATGACCTGGCGGCGCTTGTCGTAGCACGGCCCCTCGATGTTCGCGCCGGCCGTGGTGATGATGAACATCAGCGGCTGCCGACGGGCGCCCATGCCGGTAAGCATGGTGTCGTACTGAGCCGCGCTGTCGTGCTCGTGGAACTCGTCGATGATCGCGCATGAAGGCGAAGCACCGTCACCCGGGTTGCCGATCAGCGGCTCAAAGCGACTTCCATTGGACGGAATGTTCAGGTTCGAGGCGTTGACCTCGATGCCGGCAGCTTCGATCAGCATCGGCGAGCGGCTGACCATGAGGCGCGCTGGGCGGAAAACCTCCCATGCCTGTTTCTCGGTGGTGGCGCCTGAGTACACCTCGGCGCCGAACTCGTTGTCGGCGGTGAACATACTGATGCCGACGCCGGCGGCGATGACCGACTTGCCGTTCTTGCGCGGCACCTCCCAATAGCTCTCCCGGAAACGCCGGTATCCGCCCTTCTTCCTGACCCACCCGAAGGTGCAAGCCAGGCCGAAAAGCTGCCAGGGCTCCAGCGTGATCAGTTGTCGCTTGAATGCCCACTCCCCCTTCGTGTGCGGGAGCAACTGCATCAGGCGCAGCTTCTTCTCAGCCTTAGCCGGGTCGAACTTGTAGGGGTAGTTCTTCGAGCGGCTGGCCGCCACGTCCTCGAAGTGCCGCTCAATCGCTTGATGGATGTAGCGGCACGCCGGGAACTTGCCTTTCAGGACGGACCTTGCCCACGCCATCGCCTTGTCGACGTTGGTGTACTTGGCTCTGGCCATCAGGAACTCAGTAGGGCTGCGAACTCGTTGGTGGATTTCTGCTTGTTGCCGCCGATGATTCGGGTTCGGCTGGCGGGGTCCAGACCCAGCATTGAGCCGAAGGTGACCATCTGGCGCATCGCTTCGTTGGCAGCGGTGAGCGCCGGATTTTTCACCGGGCCGCCAGTTGCGCCGGCGACCACGATTCCGTGCTCTCGGACGGACTCTTGGGCCATCCGCCAGTTTCCGTAGGCGGTGCAGAACGCTTCGACGTTGTGCAGATCTGTGAGCGCGAGAACCTTGGCGCGAAGCAGCTCCGGCACCAGCATCTGCCACACGCGAGTGGCGTGCTCGCACAACCATTCCGGCGGATCGACGTTGGTCACCAGAGCGAAGTCCGGCTCATCCTTGTTCAGCTTGCGCTTGCCCGGATTCCCGGCCAGCGCCTTCTGGGCCGTGGGTTTTGGGCGACGGCCGGAGCGCCCGGCAACCCCTGGCATCGGCGCCTCCACTAAACTTTATATTTCGCGGGTGTAAAAAAACGACTGGGGGCGCGGTGTCCGAGCAAAAAGGCCTGAACTTTTGGCCCACCCCCTCCCCAAAAGCCGATTTTTTTGGCTACAGGCCTCCACATGATCGGATTTTTTCGCCACGTAACTTTCAGATGATCGGAAATTCTCACCATGAGGGTTTCGCATGATCTGAATTTCTTGCCATGACCTTTTGCCGCAAGCCGAAATTTCGACCATGAGCTTTTCTCGAAGAAAAAAGCTTGAAAAAATAAGAACCTATTGACTTCTATGAATTCTCTGATTCGACTCAGAAAGGGTCTTGGCCTTGTGACAGTCGCGATTGATCGCCCTGAGGTTGTCATCGTCATCAGTCCCGCCGTAGGCCAGGGCCACGATATGATCGACCTCGTGCGCTTCACGGATCCTTCCCAGCCTGGTGCAATCGTCACACCGGCAGAGATACTGGTCGCGCTTTAAGATCCGCTCACGAATGCGGCGCCAGGGCCGGCCGCCGCGACCTGATCCCTTGCGGGTCGCCCAAGCCTTGGCCTGCTCGGCCGCCAGTTCGGCATGACCATCGCAGTAGCCGTTGGCGTTCCGGTGCAGCGACCTGCATCCCTGGGCCCGGCATGGACGCTGAGGTCTCATCGGCATGGCGAGCCGTCCAGATAAGTGGAAGGCGGGGCGTCAGGGTCAGCACCGTCACCGTCGGCCAGGGCTTCGATCAAGGCCAGGTTCTGGCTTGCGATCGTTTCCAGCAATGCTGTTTGCTTCTGCTGCTGCTCCAAGATCTGCTGGAGCAAAGAGATTGCCTGCTCGTTCACGCGCTACCCTCATCCACTTGTTGATCCACTCGCGCCGGGCGGCGCATCCACTACAAGACATTCATCGCCTCCTGTACCAGGTCAGCTGATAGCACCGCGCATCTGGCGGCACTTCAGCGATCGGCCAGCGCAGGCAGTCCATGTGCTTGCGCTCTGGCCGGGTTCGGCTCACCCGCAGCGTCTGCACCAGGTACGCCGAACCGGCAGCGGTGGTGATGAAGTCACCAGCCGCGATGCCCTCGGCGCCGTCCACGTAGAGCTTGCAGGGGGTGTAAGGCGCCTTGGCCATCAGCTGAAGGGATCAGCAGGCTTGGCGATTGAGCGCACAAACCACATGAACCCCTGCTGCAGGTTGGTCTTGGCCAGTGCCAGAGTACGCTGGTCCACACCTTCGATCTGACCGATCTGCTTGAACAATTCCCCGGCGTCGGCCTCCAGGGCCTTGATCGAGTTCATGCCGTCGATCTCACCCTGCGTGAGGTCGCGGTAACCGGTGATCTTCTTGTGCTGGTTTTCCATAGGGTTGCCTCATTGGTGATGGTAATAATTGTGGTGAGTTGCGCCGAAGCGCCTGTTACTCGCCGCTCCAGCCCAGCAGCTTGAGCTGGTCATCAATCGCGGCCAGCTCAGCCCTGAAGTGATCTGCCAGAGGCTCGGTCACCGAGTGCAAGACAGCCTCGTTTTGGTAGTCGCCGGTGATGGCCAGTGACACACCCTTGCCGCTCAGCACAGTGTCCAGCCGGCGCTGCACTTGGTCGCGGGTAAAGAAGAGGCTGCTCGCGGTCGCGATCTGCTGTCGGTTCATCTGTGTCTCCGCGCCACGAAACGGCGCATGTCGATTCTATGGCGCCCTATGGCGATACCCTGTTCAGGGCTTCGTCGGCCTTGTCCGCCGCCTGGGTTGCCGTCGTGGCTGCCTTGGAAGCCTTGGCGGCGGCGCTATCGGTGCGGCGGGTGAGTTCGTCGAGGCGCTGGTCGCGCTGCTTCGTCGCTTCGTCGTATGCCTGACGAACCGTGGCAACCTGCTCCAAGTAGCTCTTGGCCAAGGCCCACTGCGCTAGCTGGTAGCCACAGAAGCCACCGCCGACCACCAACAGCAGCGCGATCATCCAGACCTCCACGCGGCGCCACCAGCGCCTGGCGATGTACTCGAGTACGCATCTGTCCATCACGTTGCACCTCCCAGCTTGCCGCGCAGGCGGGCGATTTCCTCGCTCTGGACTGCGACTCGATCAGTGAGCAACCCGACTTGACTTGTCAGGGCCTCGATCTTGCCCTCCAGCCTGCCAACAGTTGCGGCGAGTTCGTTGCGCTCCTTGGCGAATTGATCGGCGCGACCCTCAGCGAGCTTGCGAGCCTCGCGCTCGGAGTCGAGCAGTTCATTGAGGCGGCGGACAGTGCCGATGTCGGCATTGTCCATCGCGCGGTCAGCAGCGTCCTTTGACAGGAACTTGCGCAGCCATAGGAAGCCGCCCAGCAGGACGGTGCCCGTACCGCCCAGCCAGGTGGCTGTGCCTGGGCCGAGGTCGGTCGGGTCCATCAAGCGCTCCAGATACGAAAAAGCCCCCGGCGGGTGCCGAGGCTTGGAATGGGTGGAGATGCTAGCCCTGTCAGGCCAGTGTCGTGGCGTTTCCCTCCAGTCCCCACGCTGACTGTTACCCCTGCGCGTTTCCGCCGGGCTTTCATCATCTCCAGAGACGAAAAGCCCCAGCATTTGCCAGGGCTCGAAACGACAAAGCCCTGGCTCATAGCCGGGGTCGAAGGATTTAGTTGGAGGGCTGCTTGCTGTGATACCAGTAGAGGTACAGCAATCCCAAAGGTGCGATGAAGATCGCCAAGAACCAGCACATGAACATCGTGATCACCTTGACGAACAGCATCAACAGCGCATTTACGAAGAACACGTTGCGCCCCATGATGAAGCCCACCACGCTCTCATACACAAATCGGGAGTAGGGATAGAGCAAGGTGCTTACCACACAAATTGCAACCGTTGCGAAGTCAATCCCGTGCGGGGCGTGTGATTTCATATAAATGAAAAAGACCGCAAAGAGTGCACCGAAGAATAACTGTCGAGCGTAATAGCTAGGGGTGAGCCCGCCAAAGGTGATCGCCAGAAACTGCCGCATAAGATCCATCTCACGTTTCAAAAGGGCGAAAATTCTAGCAGCGTACCTGCATATCAAGTAAACCCCTGAAACAAAAAAACCCAGCAGTAAGCTGGGCCTTTTTTGCCAATCCTCAACAACGCGCAGGAATGACAGGATGGGGAAATAATCGGCCATGCGGCCATTTGAAGTCAAGCGGCATTTTCCATCGACAGGCCTTCGTGGTTCAGAATCTCTGCCGCCGCCTCTAGAGCCTCTTCGGTCATCTGCCCCAGCACGTCTTCAATACCCTTCCTCCAGCGGCGACGAGTGCGCTCCGGGCGGGCATCCGGGTCCCAGCGATTGATGTCGTAGAACTGAGCCGGCAGAACGATGATGTCGCACGACCGCTTTCCATCGGCGCCCTTCATCTTGGGAATAGCCCAGGCCGTCACAGCGCTGGTGATGAACAGTTTCGGCGCATGGGATGCAACCATTGGGATGAGGCGGCTAATCGACTGGACCTTTCGGCCCTTATGCGTGCTGAACTTGGCCACCAACACATCCCAGTGGCGCGGCTTCAACTGACTGTGAAGCCGGGCAAACACCCAGCAGTCAGCATCCATACGGCTGATTTCGCCGCGCTCCACCGAGCTGGTCAAGGTTGCCATGTCGTGGCCATCTTCGCTGCCGGGCTCGTATAGCTTCTGCCAGGCCTGCTTGCTAGTGTTGTCGATCGCTTCTGCAGCCAGGGCCGAGACGACCGCCGCGAGTACGCTGCTGTAAATCATTTCCTTCCCCCTCAATCCCCGGTGTAATTGGCTCCGCCGGCGCCGAGCCGGTTGCCTGCCTGGTAATGCGCACCCGGGCCAGTAGCCCGAGGATTCTTCATCTGCTCGATCTGCCGTGTCGCGGCCTGCAGCCTCATGCTGAGCTGGGTCACCAGTTCATCCAGGGCCAGGGCCTCGCCAGTTGCAGCCACTACCCAGCCCGAGGCGTTGCAGCGGTCGCATGGCAGATCGTGAAACAGGCCCTGAATGACCGCTCTCCCACGGCAAAAAGCGCACTTGTCCAGCTCGATCACGGCCTTCTTGAAGGCTGGGCCGTGCGACTTCTTCATTTGCACGAGGCCTCTTCAACGGGCCGCCACGCCACGCTGGTTCCCTGTGACAGGACCGGATCACCCGCCTGATCAACGACTCCCACCACTGCGCAAGCCCAGCATCGGATTCCATCAACCTCATAAATCTGATGGCCAGCGGGTGTCCTTGCTCCCTGGATGCGTAGAACTTCTCGGCCCCGGTGCAGCACCATCGTTGTTGATCCTGTCATTTCGAATCCTCGCTAGTAACAAATTCGGGATGGGAGCTAGAAGCCTTGTCTTCCGCCGTCTGCGCCTGAATCTGTGGGATTTCGGATAAGGCCCCATTAAGGCCGTGAATGCGCCCGAAGCCGATGCCGTCTAACCAGGCGTGCCACTTCTCCAGGGCTGCCCTGCGCTGCTGCATCGCTTGGGTATGGATGTACGTGCTGGCGATCTTCCCGAGAGAGTGGTTCAGCAGCATCTCGCCGATGTGCCCGTCGATGCCGAGATCAGTCCATGTGCTGCGCGACACTTTGCGCAGGTCGTGGCTGGTCCACTCGCCCCGGCCCAGTTCGGTGAACACAGCGCTGCCCTGGCCCTCGCTCAGGCACCCGCCGCGACGGCTGGGGAACAGATACACGCCGTCATATCCTTCGGCCTGCTGAATCGACCGGTACCGCGTCAGTAGCGCGCAGATCTGGCCTGTCAGCGGCAGGCGGTGCTCGGTCCGCGTCTTCGCATTCGCTGCCGGAATGAACCACTCGCCGGCCGTTACCGATACCTCGCTCCACCGCGCTTTGCGGGTCTCCCCGATTCGTGTGCCGTGCGCCAGCATCATCAGCGCCAGCATCGCCTTGGCGGGGGTCTCGTCGAAGGCCTGGGCGAGCTGCTGCATCACGTCCGGCAGGTGCACCGAGCGCAGACGGGAGGCCTTGGGCAGGATCTTGGCCTTGGTGAAGTCGCTGAACCGCATGCCCGCCATAGGGTCGCTGTCGATCAGGCCGAGGCGCTTTGCCTGCTTGAAGGCGGTCAGCAGCAAGGCGAACATCTGGCGCAGGTACGACAGCGACACCTCGGCCTGCGCGGGCCACATCAACCGCTTGTCCAGGGCGTCCGATGTCACGTCGGCCAGCGCCAGGTCATCGAGGCGCGGCTTCAGGTGCTGAGCGATCGCCGAGCGAGCACCCGCCTTGCGCTTGGTCGACAGGGAGCGATCTCGGCACATGCGGTCGCCGAACCAGTCCAGCAATTGCCCCACGTTGGCCATGCTGGAAGCCACAGGCGCGGTCGCGGGATCGCGCAGCAGGCGCTGGCGCAGCGCGGGCAGTTCGGCCAGCACCGCAGCAGCGCCAAGTTCCGGCCAGCGCGCGACCGGTACCCAGCGCTTGCCGCGCACCAGGTGCCAGGTAGCGCGGGTGCGGTCACTCCAGAAACGCAGATACAGGCCGGGATGGCGAGGGTCGCGCAGATCACGCACGCCCACGTCGGCAGCCTGGCGGCGAACCTCGGCGTCACTGAACTTCACTGCTCGGGTCGCACTCATGCGGCCACCGTCTGCGGCTGGAGCAGGTAGGCCCTGATCGCCTCCATCGCATCGATACGGCCACGGCAGACGATGGCCAGATAGCCTTGGCCGCTGAGCGCCTGGATGTAGGCATCTTGGTTTGGCGAGACCTCAGCGTCGAACGGCGGCATGGCCTTGAACTCGATGTACAGGCCGAAGTAGCCGCCGCGCGCCATTGGCAGCACAAGGTCAGGCACACCGGCCTTCACGCCCTGTGCCTTGAGTTTGCCGGCCACCGCTTTCACCCGGTGCCCGCCATTGGGGACGTGGTAGATCAGCTTGAAGGCTTGCGGGAACCGCAGCTGCAGCTCCTGCATCAGCGCGGCCTGCTCCTGCCCTTCCCTGTCGACAGGTTTCGCGCGGGCTTGGCGCGGCTTGAACGGGCGGATGGCCAGGGTCGTCATGCGCGCAGCACTCCCTCGCTGATCAACTGGGCCTGGGTCCGCATCACGCCCTCGGCGTGGTATTGGCGCGCTGTGTCGCGGTCTACGGCCTTGCTGCGACCGTCGCACACGTCGTGGCAGGCGCTGCAGCACCAGGCGCCCTGCAGGTCGCTCGGCTTGCTGCCCACGCCACAGGTGCCAGCCAGCCGGTAATGCGCCAGCACTACGGTTTCAGGGTTGCCGTTGCACACGCCAGGAATGCGCACCTGGCACTCGCGGCCACGCGCGGCCTTGGTCAGTTTTGTTTGCTTCATGGCTCAACCTCACAGTTCGGCCAGATCAGTCGGGCCTCGCGCAGGGCGCCGGCCATGTCTTGCGGGGCGTCCATCAGCACCATCGAGAACGGCCGGTAGCCGGGGATGAGGACGGTCCAGATTCGTTTCACTTCTGCTCGGCCAGGGCGGACAGCGCGGCGCGCGCTTGCCGCTTGCATAGGTAAGTGGTGACGCGGCGGCGCTGGGCCTCTTTCGCCAGCGCCTGATCTTTCTTCGCCTTCGAGGCCGTCAGGATTGAGCGTACCCCGGCAAGCTTCTCGCGCATGTGGGCGGTGGGTTGAGTGCGCACCTCGCCAGTGAGCAACCCGGCGATGGCCTGCCCGTCCGGGGTGATCGGCGCGATGCGCAGGTCGGCCAGGTACTTGCCTCCCGCCTCCTGGGTGATCAGTTGGGCGCGCACTGCCGCCTCGATCGCCGTCACCCGCCGCGATGGGTCAAACCCCAGGGAGACCTCCCACGCGGCAGGCCGGTCTTCAGCCCTGGCGAAGCTGACCAACCGCTCGTAGGCGCTCATGAAAGCCATCCGAGCCCCGACCTTGTCGCCGGCGTCGAGGATCGGCGCCGATGCGGCCATGGCTTGGCGAATCTCCGCAGTGACCACCACGGTCTCGTGCTCATCGCTTGCAGCCAAAGCAATCGACCATGCCTCGTCCTTTCCCGGACGGCCATCGGCCGCGTGGATGTGCTTAAGGACCATGCCCAGCGACAGACGCCCGGCGGGCTCACGCCGGCAGGCGCGCAAAGCGCCCACGATCACCTGCGCATCGTGACCGGCCAAATCTTCCGCGATGACCCGCGCACCGCCGGAACTGATCGTCTGGCCCATGGCTTCGGCGGTAGCACAGATGGCTTGGGCCAGCTCGGCAATCTCGTCAAAGGAAAGCATTGCGAGCGCCTCCCTGACTTCGAATGGCATCTGCCGCGTCCTGGGCCGCGTTCATGTTGGCCTGGGTCTGCTCCTGCTGACGCGCCGTGGTGGCGTTCATCTGGCGATTGGTCGCCCACTGGGTGTGATACGCCTCGCACTTGGCCAGCAAGTCGCCCAGGTTGTGGCAGCCGTTGATGATCTTGGCGTCGTTGATCTTCAGGAAGTAGGCCGCGACGTTGTGCGCGACATCGGCGCCCAGCCGCGTGACCAGTTGGGCAATCTGGCCCGCGACCTTGGCATTCCACACCGGCCATGTCTTGTAGCGATTGCGGTAGGCCACCGCATAGTTCGCCCAAGCCTTGAACGTTTTGCACTCAGGGTCTTTCGGACCGGGCATATCCTCGGGGATTTCGCAGCGTGGGCTAGTGGCCGGAACCAGCGCCAGCACGGCAGGCGGCGACGGCGCAGCCGGGGCACCCTGCGAACTGTGACTGGTATCCTGATTGGTATCTTGATTACTGGTATCTTGATTTGTCGGAGATTTTTCCGACCCTGGCTCGGATTTTTTTCCGACCTTGCTCGGATTTATTTCCGAGGTAGATCGGATTTTTTTCCGACCTTGGGCGCCGGCTGTCTTGGTCGGATATTTTTCCGACCCATCCTCTTTTTTGTTCCACTCGGCAGCCTTCTCTGTGAGGCGCAGCAGCGTCACGCTAGAGGTACTCGACAGCTCAATCAGGCCGGCCTGTTCGAGGACTTTCAACATGCGATACGCGGTGTCCGGCTTGTCGGTGAGCAGCGGCAATTCCTCGACGATCTTGGCTTTGCTCAGCACGAAGTAGATGCCCTCCTCCGTCTGCATGGCCTTGGCCCAACTCGGGCAGCCGTAGACGAAGGCAAACAGCAGGGCCTGCTGGGAATTCAGTCCCCACTCCAGGGCCTTGACCTGGTTGATGGTCACAGTGAATTGCATGTCAGGCCCGTCCTGGGTCTGTGAGGGCAGCGGGCACTGCGAGGAGCTCTGCCAGACGCGCCAGCCCTTTCGGGGTGACAAGCACATCAAACGCCGCTCGATCACTGCCGGTTTCCGGATCTGGCTTGAGGCCTGTCACCTTGTGCTTGAGCAGGCCGGCGCTGATGCGGGGCTGATAGGCGATCCATCGCTTGGAGCCGCGACGGCGATAGATCCACCGGTTTTCCTCCAGCCAGCCGAACAGCTTCGATGGCGCCAGCTCGAGCTGCTTCGCCGCGTCAGTGACGCAGATCGCGCCGCCTGCACCGGCCAGGCGCACGATCGCCGCGACCTTGGGGGCTTGCTTGGCCAGCGCATCTTGGAGACGCTGGTTCTCCTCGGCCTTGTCGGCTGCCAGGCGCAGAGCCTCGGCAAAGTTGCTCGGCACCTGCAGGTGCGCCAGCACTCGGGATTCCAGTTCCTGCCAGCGATCAATGATCCGGGCGCGCAGCGTGGCGTTGTAGCCGGACACCAGCACCAGGGCATCACGTTGATCGAGAAGGAATTCAGGGTAGGCCTGGCCGTTTTGAGGGTGAACGTAGAGGGTCTCCTCAGATTTGAGGACACCCTTCTTGGCCAGCGCCCGCGCGTCACGCAGCACGTTGTCGTGGCTCTTGCCGGTGAGTTCTGCAATCTCACGGGTCGACATCAAGTGACGTGGCTGCGTACCGCCTGCAATCGCCATGGCGGTGTGGGTGTTGCTTGCATCGATCGCTCTATGCATAATCGACCTCGAAAAGTTGTTGAAGAAACCGCCCCGCCAGGCGGTTTTTTTGTGCCTGGAATTCAGGCGTTGTGGGTGTCCGGCGCATCCGTGGTAGCTTTTTGCGTCCACACGAAAAGGCCTAGGAGGCCGGACATATGAGCGAACGCATTGATCATCAATGGGACTGGACAAGTGCCCTTGATTTCTGTGTGTCCTACCTGAGGGAGAATCCTCAGGAGCGAATCGGGCGCGACCATCAGCAGCAGGAAGCACGCATGGCCCTGGGCCTGTACAAGCTCCGCTGCTTTGCCAATCGGATTCGATCCGACCAGCGATCGACCTGGCGCCAGCTCTCGGTCGAGCAGGCCCTGCATCTGTACCTGATCAACAAGCACCACTGGACACTCACCCAGGCCATTGAAGCGGCGAAAACCGAATTCGATTTGCTCTATCTGCTTCATCACGAACTGCTCGACTTCAAGCTGAACGAGGCTGAGTCGCAGCCGCCGAAGCAGTGGGCGCATCGGTTTGCTCCAGAGTCGGAGCTGTATCAGCACTTTGAGCAGCAGGACCCGGCTGGCTAAGTACTGCTGAGTAGCGAGCGGCCGACTCACGCCAGTAGGTCGCTTCGGCTTCGTGCCAAGCGGTCCTCTGCTCCCGGCTGGATTCCGTCGGCCAGATCACCATCGGCGCGCCAGGACCTGCGTCCAGCGCTTCAATGCCCGCCAGAATCTGGTAAGCGGCCTCAACGGGAGTACCACGCGCCAGCGCTGCGATGGCTCGGATAGCGATCTCTCGGTCCAGGCCTGTGAGGCGGCTCTGTTTGTTCTCGGCGTCGTCGGTGTTCAATAGGTATCTCCGGGTTACTGGATGAATTCACAGCTAGTTCGCTGCACTACTGGCAGGGTGCTGGCAAGGTGATAATTCGCTCTGCCTGAACACGTGGCTGTGCGGGCACAGGCTATACGGGTACTCCTGCCCGCCGTCTAAGGCAGCTAGGCGGCGCCTTTCAGCGCTTTGCGGGCAAATGCGATCAGATCGGGACGCAGCCCGGCGATAGTGATCTCGCCATCACTAGCGTCCTGAAGTCGTTCGGCAAGCTCGGTGGAGGCCTTACGGTGACCACCTGCGAGCTGCCACATATGGCCAACAGTGGTCTTCGCGTCGGCTGCGACCTGCTGCCGGCGCTCATTTGTGGCCCTGCCCAACCAATCACGGAGGTGATCATTCATGAGGGTTCTCCTTACACATAGGTCAAAATTTAGCTTAAGGCTAATTTTCGAGCAAGGATAATTTAGCTTTGCGCACATTTAGCATAGAGCTAAACACTGGCATTCTTCGCCGCATGGATATCTACGAGATTCGTAAACACAATCTGGTGAAGCTAATTGGCAGCCAGAGGAAAGGGGCCTGTGCCGAGCGCTGGGAGATGTCGGCTGCGCACTTGAGCCAGATCCTTTCTGACAAGACGGTCAAGAACCTTGGCGATGACGTAGCTCGGCGTATTGAAGTGATTGAAGGCCTACCCCGCGGATGGTTCGACTCAATACCGGACGATACGCAAGAGTTAGAAACCGGTCCGGCGTCAGCAGCCGAGCTGGTAAAGCAGATGCTGGCAAAGAGCGGAAAAGGATTATCTGACGCAACGCGCCAGCGGCTGATGGCTGCTGCAGCAGAAGAATCCCACGAGAACGTCATCACGGTGGACGTCTCCCGCCCAGGCCTGGTCGGGGATGAGGTGTGGATTGCCCACTACGACGTCCGAGCTGCGATGGGTGGCGGGCAGATCCCACACGACTATCCCGAGATGCTCCAGGACATTCGTGTCAGTCCTACGCATTTGCGCGAGATGGGCGTGAAGTTCAAGGACCACTTCCATCTAAAAATGATTACAGGCTGGGGTCAGTCAATGGCCCCGACCATCAAGGATCGAGACCCTTTGCTGGTCGACATCACGATTCGCGAGTTCACCGGAGATGGTATCTACCTCTTTTCCCATGACGAGATGCTGTACGTGAAGCGCTTGCAAAAGAAAGGCAAGGGTCGATTCAAGATGATCTCGGACAACAAGCACCACGAGCCCGAGGAAATTCGCGTGGATGACACGCATATCCTGGCCAGGGTGCTTTACGTATGGAATGGGAATCCGGTGTAACCATGCCCCTAGCCAAACCCAACCAAGACCTCCCGCGCGACCTCCAGGGCCTGGCCTCCGATCTCAAGTGGTCAGCGGTCGAACTGATGCGGATTGCCGAGCGGCTGAGCCAGGCCGGCAATGAACCAGATGCCCAGGCAGTGATCAGGATCTGCCAGGTGATGCAGGCTGGGGAGGATCGGTTGGTGAGGTATGTGGATGAGGTGAAGGCTGGACTGATTGAGCGGGCTCGAGAGTGACGGAGACATCCCGAGCGACAGCCCGCCTCTGCGGGCTTTTTCATGCCTGCGCACCAGTCGCACACATCTGCATCTCAGCCAGGCCCAGCGCCGGGCCTCTTGTATCTGCGTCCTGAGTTGATAAAATCCGACCCCCTCTCGAACGGACTCGTTTTCATGCGCCTATCCCCGATGCCGCTGGCCCTCTTCGCCATCTTCGCTAGCATTTCTTTAGCGACCCAAGCCGATACTCGATATGACAGAGACATCCACTGCGCAGCCTACTACGAAGTGCTTTCAGTAGCTGGCGACCAGCCCGATATAAGCCGCAAGCAGTCCTCGAAAGCCTCCTATGCGCTTTTAGTACATGCAGGCTCTACACCCAAGGCTCAGGATGACGTTGCACAGAAAATGGTGGACTTACACAAAGAGACGCCAGGGCCAATGACGCCAGCTAGCACTGCTAAGCTACGCGAAAAATACGACGCGGAATGCAGGGTCCTTTTGAAGGCCGCATGGTGCGAAGCATATAAAGATCCTGGTGCGTGCGAGTCGTAACGTATTTGTGCTAATAGAAAATACGTCCATCATGGAGCCCGGCCCAGCGCCGGGCTTCCTGTATCTGACCAGCCCGCCTCGGCGGTTTTTTTCATGCCTTCACGCTTTTTTCACGCCCCCCCCTCGCACAGTGAACGCTCATCCGATCCTTACGTTAGCCCGCATAGCAGTGCGGGCTTTTCTTTGGGTGCGTGATGGCTGATGGCCAGAGTGATAGAATTGGGACTTTCTTCCGGAGGGATCCAAGTGAAAATCGCCATTCAAGCTATCGCGCTTTCCCTAGCGCTTGCGACTGCAAGCCCCACGTTCGCAGATGTTTCAGAAAAAGAAATGATGAGATGCGCAGCCCTAGATAACTCTGTCGAGCGCCTGTCGTGCTTCGACACGCTGGCGGAAAGCAACGGGCTAACCACTAAAACCGTGCCTACCTCATCCGCAAACAAAGGCAAGTGGTCTACCTCAACCACCACCGACCCGATGACAGACAAATCGATTTATCTTGCTCGGCTCGATGCGAGCAGCGGCAGAGGACGCCTTGGGGAAGGGATTGATCTCGTCGTTCGATGTGCTCTGAACAAAACCGAGCTTTACATCAACTGGAAATCCTTCTTGGGAACTGACTCGGCGCGGGTAACGCACCGAATTGGCAAATCCAAGGCTGAGACGCATACCTGGGATGTATCCACTGACCACACTTCGTCTTTCTATCCCGGTTCTCCGGTTGCTGCGCTCAAGGAAATGATCAAAACCACTTCGTTCGTAGCCAACGTAACGCCATACAGCGAGAGCCCTGTTACGGCCACATTCGACATTTCGGGGGCTGAAGCCGCATTCGCCGACATCAGAAAAGGTTGTTCTTGGTGAAATGTCTGGCTCTCCAGAGGCCACATGGCCAAACCTAGTCCCAGAGAGTGACTGAACCGCGTCCATGGAGCCCGCTTAGCACGGGCTTTTCCACGCCCGCTTGCTCAAGGAGCACGAATGTACTCCATCCAGTATTGCCAGCTGCCTCCAGATAAATCACTGTCCATCCATACAGTATTGGAGATTCAGCCATGGCAAAGCAGAGAGCAAAATCCAAAGCCCCTGCCCCGCCGACGCCCTACGAAATGATCGGCGCACGCATCCAGAAGATCATGAACTCGCATGCCGCGCAAAAAGATTGATCGGTCTCTATCGGCAGGGAGCAGCACGGAGCGAGCGAGAATGACAACGTTGCGCTTGAGCACCGCACTGTCGGATCGGTGCTGCTGAGCTCGACTGTGCCTGCCGAGGACTGAACTCAGATTCCTTCATTTACCCGCCTGGAGCTGGACCTTTGTGCTGGTCAGAAAGGCACCTCCGCCTCCAGTCCCTCATCCTTCTGGCTTCTCTCCACTACCAGGTCGTCTCGATCTTCAGCTTTCACCCTCTCCCAACGAACTGTCACGCTTTCATCGTCGTTGAACGTCAGGTCCAACTCAGGCGTCTCCGCCAGTAAACCCATAACCTCTTCCCACTCCATATCACCGTCTGTGTCTAAGCGATGAATCGTCACCCAGCGCTGCAACTGCGCGATGGGGTGATTGATCATCGAAGACACTCGCAGGCCTAGCCGCTCAATCCCAGACAGCTCCTCCCGCACAGGGAATGAATTTTCCTGAAGTACCGCTCCCATGCTCCCACTCTCCATAACTGTATATTCGTACAGGTGATGAGGAATCATAGCGGACTGCTAAATCGGGCGTAAAGGGTCCGGACATTATTGAGTCCAGAAGCCGTTTCGGCGCTCAGCGAAAATAGTTTAGCTCGGAGCTATTGACGAGAATTTAGCCCGAGGCTAAATTTCATTCCACGCAGTTGCCGATTAGGGCCTGCCCAGGCCCCAAAGCCGAGCGCTCTTTAACTCAGTTGGGAACCTCGCGGATCGATCCCCGGTTAAGGGAGCCCCCTAGCGGGCATCGCTGAAAAGCGAACAGCGCGAGCAATAAATTCGATCCCCATGCCAGCTCTGGAACTGGTGAACAGACCGCTTTGCCTCTACCGGCGACCGGCGATCAGACAGCCCCGAAAGGCTGCCCACGGCAGGAACACCCTGCACGGCTGACCGAGAGCGAAAGGCTCGAACCGCGCGAATGACCCGGGTATGCAATGCGCCCCGCCAGCCCGGCGGTAATGAGGGAAACGATTTCACTGATGCAGCTTGGCGACAGGCTGCATTTGGAAATCAACCCAAACCCAAGGAGCTCACCATGAGCGAATTCAAGAAAGGCCAGGCCGTCATCTTCACCAACCCACGCGGTGCCGAGTGCCCAGGCAAATATGTGGGTACCACCAACCTGGGCCAGGGCAAAGGTGGCGGCGAGTACCTGGTAGTTGAGGTTGGCGGCGTCGAGAAGAAGGCGCGAGCCAGCAAAGTGCGAGCAGCCTGACGGTTTCACTTGCAGCCCTTCCAGCGAGGGGCTGACGGGAAACCAACCCCAAGGATGAATTGATTATGTCCCAACAGACCCTACAGGAACTGCTGACCGAACGTGTCGGCATCTACGCCCAGTCTGAGCGAGCACGCGAGCTGATCGACCAAGGCATTGAGAGCATGTTCAAGGAGGTCGTGGCCGACACCTTCCGGTCTTATGGCACGTTCGGCAAGGCGGTCAAAGAGGCGGTCAGCGCAGCACTTCCTGCCAATGTCACCGATATGTTCGAGCTGCAGCGCTACAACGCACTGGTTGCGAACGCGCTCCGCGAGCGTTGGGAGGCTGCAGCCTTGCAGTCCACTGTCTTGGATCGAGCCGAGAAAGCGATCGCGGAAGTAATGGATGGTGAAGGCCTGCTGAGCGGCGAAGTATCGCTCAAGGATCTGCTTACCGAGTTTGTGAGCGCGCACCGGGAGCGAGCCGCCGAGGAACACTGGAACAATCCCGAGATCCGCTTCGAAGAAACCATGAGTGGTCGGTCCGAGTTCATCTACATCGGGTTCGATCCAGAACCGGAAGAAAGCCGCAACGTCTCGTCATGGCGCGAAGAGCGGAGAGGGACGTACAGCCTCAAGAATTCTCTGCACCTCCACATCGTGGGCGAACGGGAAACAGGGGACACCTTCCGCCCGACCGAGCAGTTGGCCGAGGTGCTGAGCGCGAAGCTCGATGACAAGCGGATCGCTGTGAACATGCGGATCCGTACCAAGTGGGAACGCATGCTCGCTTCGCTCTATTTCGGCAATGCGATCTTGGTCATTGACTGTGACGCAGACGACTTCAGCTACGGGTTCGACGACTGACCGCAAATCAACAAAGGAGCAGGACCATGCTGATACTGACCCGCAAGGCAAGCGAAACCATTGTGATCAACGACAACATCCGCGTGACGGTGCTGCAAGTCAGCGGCGGACAGGTCCGGATCGGCGTCGATGCGCCGGCCGAGGTGGCTGTTCACCGTAGCGAGATTCATGAACGGATCAAGGCGGAAGCTGACGCTGCGGCCTGAAGCGATTTCACTGGCTGGCCTTCCAGACTGAGGGCCAGACGGGAAATCAACCGCCCAGGAGCACCGCAGCCATGAAGCAGTAACGCAATGCCTCACCCCACCATGGGTCATGGCAGCTAACCGGGCGCTACAGCCCCGGTCGATGGCAGGCCGAGAGAATAGCCGCCCGGAGCGCGCCGGTTTGCCACCGGCCCCGATAGCGGTCAGAGACCAAGCGGGCTGTCGATGGCATCGACGCCGGATCAGTAACCGGCCCGATTCACCTGGTTCCCCATCACCAGGCTGCATCGGAGAGCGTTCCCGACTCGACATCAAGCATGTTCAGGGAGACAGGCGGGTTCGCTCTCCAATGCTGCTTCCCCTCCCCCGAGAACAATCAATCATGGACACGATCACCACTGGCGCCTGGATGGGCCACCTTGGGCGCGGGCTTGCGCCCCGTGAGCTGCAATGCGTGCTCAAGGTAGCGCAGGGCCTCACAACGAAGCAGATCGCACAGCGCATCGCGATTGCGCCGGGCACGGTCGAGAAGCGACTGGCCTCGGCCATGTTCAAGCTCGATGTGCCGCGCCGCGCGGCCTTGGTAGCCGAAGCGATGCGGCGCAACATCATCAGCCCCCTCTGTATCGCTCTCGCCGGCCTGATCGCAATGCACGCGGTCATCGACGACACCGATCCGATACGCCGCGACCGCCGCGCGCCGGAGCGGCGCACCGCTCAAGTACGAATCGTCCGCAGGGCAGACGCCCTCGAGCTCTACGCTTGACCCCATTGAGGATCACACCATGCACATGCATACTGCGTTTCAGGAAAAATTGACCGTGCTCGCCGCTCTACTCGAGCGCAGCCAAGTGGTGCGCGCAGAAACTCGCGAGAAGATCGGCGCTCCACGCTTCCAGGTCGCGAGCCAGGGCCAGGCCTGGGATGTAGTCGACGCGGTGACCGGTGCGGTCCAGGGCTATGCGTTCACCTATCAAGCCGCGTTGCGTTTCGCATCGGCGATGGAGGCTGGCACTGCTTCCAAAGGCACACGCCAATGAGCAAGCGCAAGCACCACAACATGCGGGCGCGACTGGAGCGCACGTGCCGGGCGCTGGTGTCGGCCAACCACGCAGCCGTGGTCAACATCGACCCCAGCGGCCAGCAGGTGCTGATCAACTGGAAGAACCTCAAGCAGATCCGCATTCGCCAGATCGTCGACGCGGTCTGCGACATCCCACACCGCTGGACCATCTACGTCAGCGTGCTTTGCCGAACTGAGTTCGGCGAGCGGTACCACAAGTCAATCGAGGTCGCGCCACAGGGCAACTACCGCGCCGAGCACCTGACCGATGTGATTGAGATGACTTACAGCGATCTACGGGCCAAGGCCAACCCGAATCACTTTGTGGCATCCGGCTGGATCGCCATCCCTACCGACACAACCCTCGATGAGGCAGAGGCCGCCAAGATCTTTGCGGCGGTCGGCGCCTGGAATCAGCAGAAAGCAGCGTGAAACGAATCCACAACCGCACCCGGCACGGCCGGCGCCAGCAGCACATCAACTTGCCGCCCAGCGGCATCGTCCATCAGGAGACGCAGCAATGTCCAAGCCCACCGACACAACCGAGTTCCTGCAGGAACTCAACGGCGGCGCCTTCGCCAGCCAGATCGGCCACGCCCTCTCGGAAGTAGCGGCCGGCGTGGTCGATCACGGCAAGGCCGGCAAGATCACCATCACCCTGGACTTCACCCAGATCGGCGATTCGCACCAGGTGAAGATCAAGCACAAGCTCGCTTACAAGGTGCCGACCAAGCGCGGCGACCGCAGCGAAAACACCTGCCTCGACACCCCGATGTACGTAGGCACCGGCGGCAACATCTCGCTGTTCCCAGAAAAGCACGACCAGCTCTTCACTCGCGATGAAGCCCCGGTCCATCCCCGCAAGTAACACCACTCCACCCGCACAAGGAACCACCGCATGTCCCTCACCAAAGAAGCGCTCGAGCTCATCCAAGAAACCACCATCGCAGCCGCCGGGCGCGACCTGCCCGCCCTAGGTCCGGTCGTTGTTGTGCCGCAGCATTTCAACGTGGTTGATCTGGAACGGTACCAAGAAGGCCGTAACCGTTTCCGTGGCACCTATTCCACGCATTCACTGGCCGACTTCGGCGCCTACGTCGTCGAGCGCGCAGCGCCAGACGCCCGAGGCTTCATCGATCAGGACGTCATGAGCTGTGTGTTGCTGTTCAACTTGGGTACGCCGAATCACCCTGGCCATGCTGACGACCGTGCCGTGCTGCGCCTGAAGCCCTCCGCTGCATTCGCGGCTGTCCAGGCTGTGTGTGGCCAGGCGCTGGTGCAGAAGGCCATGAGCGACTGGATCGAAGACTGGCACCAGCACCTGACAGCCACTGACGAGAACGGCGCCGGCATGTCGATCGCCAAGGCCATTGCCGCCGTGCGCACTATCACCGTCAAGGCGTCGTCCGAGAGCGATCACGCCGTCAGCGAGACGCGCGCCAGCCGCAGCGCCATGGACTCGATCGAGGCCAGCAGCAAAGAAACGCTGCCTGCCTGGCTCGACTTCAAAGTCATCCCGTTCGAAGGCCTGGGCGAGCAGGTGATCCGCTTGCGTGTTTCTGTCATCACCAGTGGTTCGCAGCCGGTGTTGAAGCTGCGCTGGTTGGGGGAGGAAGCGCAGCGCGAGGCGATTGCTCAGGAGTTCAAGCAGGTGCTCGGGGAAAAGGTCGGCGTTGCTGCCAAGTTGGTATTGGGCAGCTTCGACTCAAAATCGCAGTGATTTATGGGCTGGCTGTGGCCTCAGTCAGCCCCGCACACAAAAACCGAAACCATCTTGCAGCGTCAAGTTATGCTCAGCTTAATTACTGGCAAGCGTCTTGACGACTGCGAGAAACCGCCCATTCGTCTGTATTAGAGATCAATCGATAAGAACCGTCCGTGCCGCACCATCTAACAAGAAACTTTCCAGAGACTGCGGAAATCAACGCAGCATGCTCACCGCTGTTACTCTCCACTAACTTGAATCGCCCTTTATCGTTCAGAGATTGAAAGCTCTCATCACCATAGAGTTGGTATCCTGCAAATATAGCTGATACAAGAAAAGCGCCTATCATTGGAGGAAGATATTTATATGTTTTGTAATCAATGGAATGCAATGCAGTACCTGCTGCCGCCACACCAAGGAAGCCATACCAGCATAGGTAAATAATCAAATCATGTAGACGGTAGTCGAACCTATAGCCCAGCAAGTGCGCCAGCCCTACAGCAGCTATCAGGCCAATCAGGACCATTCCGACAATCTTGCGGCCTGCGTTATCCGCATCCACAGCTCTTCTATATGAAAAGACTAGGGGAAGCGCGATCACCGAAATTATAAAAATGCTCATCACGCCTTCATAGGCAACATCCTGAAAGCTATGGAATGGCAAGACCCATAGGCAGCCCAACGACTTGTAGATCATAAACAATCTTGCGTATCCACATCCATAAGCTAGGAAAGCCAGAAAACCCAGCACCCCTGCCAACTTTCCGCCCAACTCTAGAAAGTTAATCTCTTTGGCATTCGCCATTACCCGTTACCTTTGTTATCTAGATCGCACTAAATTTTTTTTAGAAAACTCTTCTTCCTCACACCGCCGCACTAACTCAAACATTGCAAGACTTTTCCTCCACTTGCCATGCAAAGGATATCAACATGCCTGCATTTCCTAGGCGTAAAGATTTTGACTTTAAGACGCAGTACGGTCTAGGTCTCAACCCCCAAGATGATGAGATAATTGTCGACTTCTTCTGCGGTGGGGGAGGTGCCGGTACCGGCCTGGAGATTGGCTTGGGCCGGCCAGTTGACGTGGCAAAGAACCATAGCCCGTCCGCGATCAGCATGCACACCGTCAACCACCCGCACGCCCGGCACTTCACCACAGACGTCTTCGACGGCGACCCCGACGCCGAGTGCCAAGAGCGCGCGGTCGGCTGGTTCCACATGTCGCCTGACTGCACCCATCACAGCCAGGCCGCCGGCGGTCAGCCGCGCAAGCGCGAGATCCGCAACCTGTCTTGGATCGGGTTGAAGTGGGCCGGGAAGAAGCGCCCGCGGGTCATCAGCCTGGAGAACGTGAAGCAGATCCTGCAGTGGGATCGGCTGATCGCCAAGCGCGACAAGGCCACCGGCCGGGTTGTTACCCTGGACTTGGTACCGCACCCGACCAAGCCGAACAGCATGGTCAACCGCGTGGCGGACCCAGGCGAGCGTGTGCCGGTGCACAACCAGTTCCTGGTGCCCGATCCCAAGCGCCGCGGCACCACCTGGCGCCGGTTTGTGCAGTTGCTTGAAGGGATGGGCTACCAGGTCGAGTGGCGAATCCTCAAGGCCTGCGACTATGGAGCGCCCACCAGCCGCGAGCGCCTGTTCATGATCGCCCGCTGCGACGGCCAGCCCATCGTTTGGCCGGAGCCGACACACGCCAAGAATCCGGCCAAGGGACAGCAGAAGTGGCGCACCGCCGCCGACTGCATCGATTGGAGCGCGCCGAGCAAGAGCATCTTCGGCCGCAAAAAGGCGCTAGCAGATGCCACACTGCGCCGGGTGGCCAAGGGAATGCACAAGTTCGTTCTGGACAATCCTGCGCCCTTCATTGTGCCGATCGCCAACTGGTCCGGCGAACTCGCCCAGTCCGCGAATGAGCCGTTGCGCACCATCACTTCCTGGCCGCGCGGCGGGTCATTCTCTATCGCCAGCCCGACCCTGGTGCAGTCGGGATACGGCGAGCGGTCCGGGCAGGCACCGCGTGTACCTGGCCTGGATCAGCCGCTTGGCACCGTGGTCGCCGGTGGTGTGAAGCACGCGCTGTCGAGCGCGGTGATCATGCCAGCCACGCACCAAGGCGCCGACCGCGTGAATGATCCAGCAGAGCCGTTGCCGACGGTCACCGCGGCCAACCGCGGCGAACTGATGGTCGCCAGCCCGGTGATGATTACCGCCGCACATGGCGAAGGCCGGCCAGGAGGGCCGCAGCGGTGGGGAGAAGGTTGCAAGGACACCAAGCAGCCGCTGGGCACGGTTACCGCCAGCAATGGGCACGCATTGGCCTCGGCCGTGATGGTGGGCACCGGCGGCCCGGAATACTCCGGCAAGCCTACAGCGGTTGATCAGCCAGTCGGCACACTCATGACCCAAAACCATCGTGCGCTGGTAACTGCGTTCATCGAGCAAGCCAACGGCGGATTCAACACCACCTGCGGTCGAGCGATGGACGAACCGATGAGCACGGTGACGAACACCGGCAGCCAACAACGATTGGCGACGGCGCACCTGGCCACCCTGCGCAGAAACTGCACCGGCCGCGGCGCTGATGAGCCGGTACCGACCATAACTGCCGGTGCCGAGCATCACGCCCTGGTCGAATACAAACTCTCGCCTGAACACGAAGAGGGCGCGCTGCGAGTGGCCGCGTTCCTGATCCGCTACTACGGCACGCACAACGTCAGCGCGTGCGACGAGCCGCTGTCGACCATCACCACCAAGGATCGCTTGGCGCTGGTGACTGTTTACGTCAAGGGGACGCCCTACGTGATCGTCGACATCTGCCTACGCATGCTTCAGCCCCATGAACTGTATCGCGCCCAGGGCTTCCCGGCCGACTACGTGATCGACCGCGGCGCCGACGGCAAGCCCTTCACTAAGACCGAGCAGGTGCACATGTGCGGCAACAGCGTGAGCCCGCCACCGATGGCTGCCCTTGCCCGCGCAAATGACCCCTGGCGTGTGCCCCAGCACCAAACCCAAGCCGCCTGAGGTCCACCGATCAAATTAGCGCTGTTCTGCTGGGGCGGTGCATCCTATGGAGATTGCCCATGAACCCCTACCAGATCACTGGGCCGGCGCAGATCGGCGTCAGTGGAGGCCGCACTAGCGGACACATGCTCTGGAAAATCCTTGAGGCCCACGGCGGCAAACTACCGGCAGACGTGCACGCCTTCTTCCAAAACACCGGCAAAGAGCGCGAGGAGACGCTGGTATTCATCGAGGCCATGGCCAAGCACTGGGGCGTCAACATCGTCTGGATGGAGTGGTGCAGGGTGTACGGCCAGCCGGCCGACGCGCCCTGGTACAAGATCGTCGACTTCGAGACGGCCAGTCGCAACGGCGAGCCCTTCACCATGATGCTCGAGTACTACGAGGCCTACCGGAAGGCCGAAAAGAATTTGCCGGCCGTGCTGCCAAACTTCAGCAACAACATGTGCACCGCCTACCTCAAGGTGAAGATCGGCGAGAAGCACATGCGCGCCCTCGGCTACGACGAATGGGACTGCATAGTCGGCATCCGCTATGACGAGCCTCGTCGCTACAGCCGAATGATGACCGCCAACGAGCGCGGCAGTGCACGCTGGGACAGTGTCTGCCCGTCCTACGTCGCCGGCATCATCAAGGAGGACGTGGCCGAATTCTGGGCCGAGCAGCCTTTCGATCTGGGCATGGACTCGGAATATGGCAACTGCGACCTGTGCTGGAAGAAGAACGAGCCCAAGCTGATCAGGACCATTCAGGAAGACCCGTCGCGGGTCATCTGGTGGTCTGGTACCGAAGAGCGGTTCGGCCAGGTGTTCCGGCAGGACCGGCCCAATTACCGGTCGCTAGCCTGGTCAGCAGACCAGCGCGCCAGGCAGACGGATTTAGATTTCGACTACCTGGGAGAAGACATCGACTGCTTCTGTGGAGATTAACCGCCGACATCCACCAATCCTGCTCTCAGCAGGTTCATATACGTCTGAAGAAGAGCTGAATCTTGCGATATTTCATTGTAAGTCAGTGCAATCTCCTGATCGGCAAATGCACCTCGACCTAGAGCGCTTCTAGTTTTCGACGAAATGACGACAAGAACGCTCATCACTCCATTGAACGCGTTGATCAACTCCACCTTCCTTAGTTGATGCGCGGGCACCTGCTTCATAGTGTGGACTGATGCTTCAATTACATCAGCAAAGGATCTCGTCCAAAAAATGCGAAAGTCATGGGACGAAGGCCGCTTACGTACAAAGTCACACCACATCTCACCATAGTGACCAGCTCCAATACCAACTGCCAAAATGGCTTGGACTTGGTCTTCGCTTTCCTGCTTGCTGGCCTCTGCAACTTTTGCCAGCTGGCGGTTGCTAACTCTTAGGGCGGCCCATATCGCCCCGATTGATCCTACAGCCTGTATCCAGGCTGGGCCAGACGGTCCGTTCAGCCAGTCGATTATGGATTGAATCATCAAACGCCTCCCACTCGAGAACGCGAATATACCCCCGAGGTATCCCCATGCCCACAGAAAACCTATCCAGCAATACAGAGAATGCGCCGTGCCCGTTCTGCGGCGGCCAGGTTGACCCCGAGTGCTGGCTGCGAGGCGACGGCTCGCGCGGCCCGGAGTGCGAGAGCTGCGGTGCAACGGCTTCGAACCTGGAACTCTGTAATAGCGCACAGCCAGCCCAGCAGCACCAGGACGAGCCGATCATGCTCACGGCAGTGGCCACGCTGGTCGATGACGGCGATGGTGGCCTTGAGCCGGACTGGCTGTTCGAGGGCGGCACCGCCGAACTGTTCGCGGGAATGACGCTGTTGGTCGCTGAGAATGCCCCTGACCTGTGCAGCGAGGACGGCAGCGCGCAGGTCTACACGCATCCATCGCCAGTAGACACTGCCGAGGTTGAGCGGCTGCGCGCTGAGGTCAAGCGTCTACAGCACACTAGCGTGAAAGAAGAAGTCTTCGATATCGTCTGCAAGGAACGCGACACCCTGCGCGCGCAGATGGCCGAGCAGGCAACACTGGTCAAATGGTGGAAAGACCACCTCGCCGTTCATATCGCGATCCTTTTCGGAACCTCGGGACATTCTCCGGAGGACGCCGAAAAAAATGCTGACGATGTCATAAAGCGAGCGGAGCGCCTTGCTCCAACGGTATCCGCCAGCGCAGAGCCTGGCGAGATTGAGCGGCTGCGCGCTGCGCTGAAGTTCTACGCAGACCGCGAGCACTTCCACTTCGAAAGCGGAAACTGGGACACAGTGAGCGGGGAGCCGCTGAACATCCTGTGGTGCGGCGACGAGCCGGACTTCATCGAGGATGGCACTGTCGCGCGCAACGCACTGTCCGCCAGCGCAGAGCCGAGCGCGCCGGTCGACCTGGAAAAATCGAGACTTATCGGATGATCCACTACCACGGCACGCCTATCGGCGGCTCACGGCAAGACGCGGCCCGGATGTTGGCCGGCCGGCACGCCCTGGTTCCGTTCCCGCGGCCGGACGACATTGGGATCGTCGCTGAGGCCTGCCAGTCTTTTGTCTTCGACAACGGCGCGTTTAGTGTGTGGAAGAAAGGCGGCCAGGTCGATGTCGACGGATACACACGCTGGGTGGATGACTGGCACCGGCACCCGGGCTTCGACTGGGCGCTGATCCCTGACGTGATCGACGGGGACGAAGACGCCAATGACCGACTGCTCGAACAATGGCCTGGCCACCTGGTCGGCGTCCCGGTCTGGCACATGCACGAATCTATCGAACGCCTGCAGCACCTGGCCCAAACCTGGCGGACGGTTGCCCTGGGCAGTTCAGGCCAGTGGCGTTCGCCGGGAACAGCCGCTTGGTGGAAGCGTATGGGCGCGGCAATGGACGCCATCTGCGACGACCAAGGGCGCCCGCTATGCCGGCTCCACGGCTTACGGATGCTTGACCCGGCAATATTCCAGAGCCTGCCGTTGGCGTCGGCTGATAGCACGAACGCCGCTGTGAACGGAGGCAGCATCAGCCGGTTCGGCATGTACACCCCGCCATCGGCCGGCCAGCGCGCCAGCGTGATCGCTGATCGTATCGAGGCGCACACCAGCGCACCGATTTGGCAGCGCGAGGCGCAGACCGAGCTAGCGCTCTAAAGTGATATGCGCCCTGGGCGGGAGGCTATTAGATGCTAAACGTATGGTCGCAATTGTTGCAAAGATGGTTGTCCAGAATTGTTTCGTCGACGACCTTACCTGCTGCTGCACCAACTGCGGCCCCAGCGGTTAATCCACCGAGGAAGCCAAGAACGCCGCCGACCAACGTGCCGACCCCTGGGAATAGAGCGCTGCCAATAGCGGCACCCATGGCAGCCCCTTCGCCTCCTCCAGCGACAGCACCGACCCCTCCTGCCACGGCGCCAACACCTGCTGCTACTTTCGTTCCAGTATTTCTTTTTTGAGTTTTATCGGAACCACATTTGGGACAGGTGACAGCCATAGATCTTCCTTAATGTGTAGGACAATTATGTATCAAAAGGTATCAATATGATATCACATCTGTCCAATATTGATGCCTCTCGCTTGAAATAGCGCCGAGCGCCCCTCCGATAGCTCAGATTAAATTAGGAGTACATTCGTACTCTTTCTGCTGTAACCCCTCTCCCCTCTATTCACTGCCGCGATATGGCGGCAAAGGCGAAGCTATGTCTCAAGCAAAGGAACGCCCGATCCTGTTCAGCGGGCCGATGGTCCGAGCCATCCTGGAAGGACGGAAGACAGTCACCCGACGCCCGGTTAAGCCAGGCTTTCCCTCTTCAGTCACCGAAGTGTTCCCTTACGCGGGCGCGCCGCATGTATGGATGCCAGCATTGCAGTCGGGCGAGCCTTGGTACGAACAGGTGCGCGAGTGCCCATACGGCCGACCAGGCGACCGACTGTGGGTGCGCGAGGCGTGGCTAGCAGATGCTCAACTCGATTCGATAGCACCGCGCGACCTGAGCCAGGGCGAGCCCATCATGTACCCTGCCGATGGAAGTTTCCGGCAGACAGGTTGCGCAATGATCTCGCAGGGCCGAGGGCGCCCCTCAATCCACATGCCGCGCTGGGCTAGCCGAATCCTGCTGGAAATCACCGCAGTGCGAGTCGAGCTGCTGCAGGACATCAGTGAGGAGCAGGCCGAGGCCGAAGGTGTTGGCTTTCTCCGCCGCGCGCCAGACGCCGACGAGACGCTGACTGCCGCCCAGCTGTTCGAATGCCTCTGGAGCAGCATCAACGGTGATGAATCATGGAGCGGAAACCCCTGGGTCTGGGTCGTCGAATTCAGGAGGATCGAGCCATGACCCGCCTCGCCCTCTGCCTTCCTCTGCTCTTCATCCTGGTCGGCTGCAAGCCCTCCTGCTGGAGCAGCGACCCTGCCCAATGCCGTCTCGAAATGGAAAGGGCAAGCAATGTAGACGCTGAGGAAAAGCTGAAGACCCCATTCCAAGGAACGACCGTGGATCACGACGACGCTCGTGGCGTGACCTGCTGGACGAGATCGGCGGGTACCGCTATCGGATTGTCCTGCCTCCCTGATTGGATGTTGCGATCTGACATGCAGGCCGGCAACGAGCGCCAGCTCTCACCGCACGAAACCCAACCCGAACCTACACCCGCTCTGGCGCATGGGCGCTGGATTGATGAGAGGTATGAGCTGTGAGCAAGATCGATTGGAGTAAGGCGCCCGAATGGGCGGATGGGCACGGCCTGATCGCCCACCATGGCATCATCAGGGTGTGGATCAACATGGACCAGTACGCCGTAGTAGGCGCTGAGGATCGGGTCTATCCCTATGGCGGCGGGACCAGCGAGACGCGGCAAAACTTCACTCGGGGTCAGGTGCAGTACATCACGCCGAGGCCGGCGCGCTGGGATGGCGATGGCCTTCCGCAGGTCGGTGGCAAATGCGAGTTGAGGATTGGGACACAGAACAGTTGGCGCGAGACAACAATCAAGTTCATTGGCGATGAGATCTTGGTTGCGCAGGTCGGCGATCGTGAACTCTGTTGGCGCCTTGAATACTGCACTTTCCGCCCAATACCCACGCCCGAGCAAATCGCAGCGGCCGAACGAGAGCAGGCCGTCGCCGAAATGTGGTCGACCTACTGGCAACCGAGCGTTTCCACAGCCATGGAAGGCTTGGGCCTGCTGTACGACGCCGGCTACCGCAAGCAGGTGACCCCATGAGTAAATATCGCAAGGGCCAGCTGTACGTTCGCCGCATGCGCCCATCGGACAACAGCGACAGCTGGCGCCTGGCGATGCGCCTGTCGTTCTACACCGTGATGATGAGCAGCGGTGAGTACAAGGGCGCCTACGTGCTATGCCGGCACGGCATGAAAGGCATCATGGAGGTGGGCCGCACGCGCCGCGAGCTGACTTCCACCCTGTTCATGTCCGGCTGCCGCAACTTCAAGGAGATCCAGCGCAAGAGCAAGCACGGGAACATTGAGCGCGCCAGGGCGGCCAAGACCAAGCAGGGGCAGCAATGACCGACCTGATCGAAGCGAAGACGGCGGATCTGTCGGGCGAGGCCCTGGGCTGGGCGGTGGGGGTGGCCGAGGGTTTGACTCTTCACCTAGAACCCCCGATATACGGCAACGGCTGGCGCGTGTTCGCAATCTACAAGGGTGAGGCGACTGAGCGCTGCAAGCGATACAACCCTTGGGAAGACTGGGCACTGGGCGGGCCGCTGATATCGAAGTACCAGGTGGCGCTTGTTCCCGAGGCTCACGATGGCCATGAGGGAACTGAATGCTCTGAGCGATGGTACGCAGATGTCTACTTCAAGGGGGGAGATCAATACACCACGGAGCATTGCGACAGCGCTCTCATGGCT
>NZ_JAUTXS020000003.1:0-12593 GCF_030658255.1 Pseudomonas sp. RAC1 | reverse complement strand
CATCCGGCCCCTGCGCTGCGCGCAGGGGTTCCCTCGCGCCGGCGTCGCTCCGGGAGGACCGCGCTTAGGGACCCTCCTGGTCCCAAGCGCTTGACGGGCATCCATGCCCGTCACCTCCCTGCGCAACGCCTATGCTCGGCCTCCTGAGGTCGCGGTTGGCGGTGATTGGGCTACCGCGCACTAAGATCAACGGCAACAGCAACAGCAACAGCAACGGCAACGGCAAGGGCAACGGCAACGGCAACGGCAACGGCAACGGCAACGGCAACGGCAACGGCAACGGCAACGGCAACGGCGATTCGATCGCGCAGCGCTCCGATAAATCTGCCCCACCGCCCTGCTCTAAGCGCGCCCTCGTGCAGACGCCGCCACTCGCGACCTCAGGAGGCCGAGCAGAGGTGGCATGGAGGGGGTTGACGGGCATGGATGCCCGTCAAGCGCTTGGGGCCATGGATGGCCCCTAAGCGCGGTACCCCCGGAGTGCCACCGGCGCGAGGGAACCCCGCAGCGCAGCGAAGGGGCCGGATGCGGGAGCAAGCGGTTTTTGCCCCCTTTTTTCCAAGAAAATCTATGGTCACCCCCTTTTTTGCAATACTGATCATTGGGTGAAATGGATGGCTTGCGTAAATCTATCCGGCGTCGATTGGGCTGGTATCCCGCGCCACGATGAGTATTCGCACCTGGCGATCCTAATAAAGTAAGCGGCTTCTGAGAGCCAATTTTTCTTCCAGGATCATCGCCAGGCCGATCGGCCGTTTATTTCATCCGTTGTTCAGCTATCGCAAAACCTGATGGTAAAACTCGGTGTAGCACAACGGGGTCAGGCGTTCAGCGCGCCTGGCTCCGTTTCATATTGCGAGTGTCGAGTGGCAATAGCCCACGCGATGCGTGCCAGTTTGTTGGCCAACGCGCAGGCCACCACGTTGGAGTGGCGTCGTGTTGATAGCGTACGTACCCAGTCGGCCAATGGGCCACTCTGGTACTTCAAACGAAGCATGTAGACACGGGCGCAGAGCACCAGCAAATGCCGAAGGTTCTTGTCGCCACGTTTGCTGATTCCCAGCAAAGTCGGCTTGCCGCCGGTGCTGTATTGCCTGGGGACCAAGCCTACGGATGCTGCAAAATCACGACTGCTGCCGTACTGCCGAGCGTCTCCCATTTCTACGGCCAGCAGGCTGGCGGTGATCGGCCCGACACACGGAATAGTCAGCAAACGACTACCCAGATCATCGTCAGCCAGCTGGCTTGCCAGCTCTTCATCCAGCAGCTTGATCTGCTCGGTCAGGTAGACGAAGTGATCATGCAGGCGCTGCAGCAGTGCGACGAGGCGTACAGGCAGGTCGTGCTCTTCAAGCACTGAAGCGAGGCGTTTGATCACCGCCAGTCCCGTTGGCAGGCTGACGCCGAACTCGAGCAGGAAACCATGCATCTGGTTCACCGTTTTGGTCCGGTCGCGAATCAGTGATTCACGCATCCGATGAGAAACAGAGAGCGTCTGCTGCTCAGGCGATTTTGGCGTCACAAAGCGCATGGAAGGTCGGGAAGCGGCTTCACAGATGGCTTGCGCATCGACAAAGTCATTCTTGTTGCCCTTGACGAAAGCCTTAACGAACTGAGGTGAAATCAGCTTTGCTTCATGCCCTATCGCTTTGATTTCTCGCGCCAGGCAGTGTGAGCCAGCACAGGCCTCCATCACTACCGTGCAAGGGGGATGATTGGCCAGAAACCGCATCATCTGCGGTCTTGAACATTTCTTGCGCAACACTTCTTTGCCGGACTTTTCCTGGGCGTGTAGGTGGAAAGTATGTTTGCCGATGTCGATGCCGATCAGGGTCACGTTGCTCATGATGACGGTCTCCGAAGTAAAAACACCCTACGAAAGCGTACGCCTCGTAGGGTGCCGGGGTGACCATCTCATTAAGGGGGTCGCCGTAAGGGCGAAAAGGTGACTAAGCATCACCAAAAAATCCGGATACCCCCCCCCGGCCCCCAACAAAAACCACCCTCAGAAAAGCAAAAGCTGCCGCCCCGTCAACCCCGCAAAATCATCCCCCACAAACGGCAAGATGGCATCCGCCACCGGCTGCAACTGCCGACTCAGGTAATGCTCATGATCCACAGGCGAGCGCCGCTCCTCCAAAGGCTCCGGCCCCGCCACGGTCATGACGTAACTGATCCAGCCCCCCCGCTGATACTGCAAAGGCCGCCCAACCCGCCGGTTGTACTCATCAGCCAACCGCGCCGCCCGCACATGCGGCGGTACGTTGTGCTGATAGTCGCTCAAAGGCCGCCGCAACCGCTTGCGATACACCAGCAACTCATCCAGCTCCCCCGCCAACGTACGCCCCACGAACTCGCGCACATACTCGCGATACGGCTGATCGCGAAAGATCCGCCCATACAGCTCCTGCTGAAACAGCCGCGCCAACGGCGACCAGTCGGTGCGCACCGATTCCAGCCCCTTGTACACCACCTCGTCGTGCCCCTCGCCACGCTGCACCAGACCGGCATAGCGCTTCTTGCTACCCTCCTCCGTGCCGCGAATGGTGGGCATCAGAAACCGCCGGTAATGCGTCTCGAACTGCAGCTCCAGCGCGCTGTCCAGCCCCATCTCAGTGCTCAAGTGCTCGCGCCACCACTGGTTGACCTGCGCCACCAGGGCGCGGCCGATCTGCGCCACCAGGGCGCGGCCGATCTGCGCCGCCGCCTCCTCGCCATGGGCACCCTTGAGCCAGACGAACGTCGAGTCGGTATCGCCATAGATCACCTCCAACCCTTGCGCCTCGATCAGTGCACGGGTCTGGCGCATGATCTGGTGCCCGCGCAAGGTGATCGACGACGCCAGGCGCGGGTCGAAAAAGCGGCAACCGCTGGAGCCCAATACCCCGTAGAACGCATTCATGATGATCTTGAGCGCCTGGGACAGCGGCGCGTTGCCCACCTGCTTGGCCGCCTCGCGGCCCTGCCAGACCCGCTCGACGATGGCGGGCAGGCAGTGTCGGGTACGGGAAAACCGCGCCCCTCGAAAGCCCTCCACCGAATGCAACTCATCCGGCTCGCGCAGGCCCTCGATCAAGCCCACCGGATCGATCAGAAAGGTGCGGATGATCGACGGATAGAGACTCTTGTAGTCCAGCACCAGCACCGACTCGTACAGCCCGGGTCGCGAATCCATGACGAATCCGCCCGGACTGGCCTCGCCGTCGCGCTCGCCCAGGTTCGGCGCGACGAAACCCTGGCGGTGCATGGCCGGGATGTACAGATGACCGAACGCCGCCACCGAGCCGCCGCTGCGGTCGGCCGGCAGACCTGTGACCGAAGCACGCTCGAGCAGAAAGTCCAGCAGCCGGGTGTGCTCGAAGATCGCCGTGACCAGCTCGCAGTCCTTGAGGTTGTAGCGCGCCAGCGCCGGCTTGTCCTCGGCGAACATACGGTTGATTTCGTCCATGCGCTGGTACGGCGTGGAAATCGCCTTGCCCTCGCCGAGCAAGGTCTGGGCGACGTTCTCCAGGCTGAACGACGGAAAACTCCAGGTCGCCGAGCGCAGCGCCTCGACGCCATCGATCAGCAGGCGGCCCGGCGCGTCGGCGAAGAAGTGGGTGCGGCTGCCATGCTCGCGCAAGGTCATGGGCGCACCGTCACGGCCCAGGTACAACGGCACCTTCAAACGTTGGGCATGCTCGTGGAGCACGCGCAGGTCGAACTGGATGACGTTCCAGCCGATGATCGCGTCCGGGTCATGGTGAGCCAACCACTGGTTGAGGCAGTCGAGCAACGCGGCGCGGTCGTCGCAGTAGTGCAGTTCGAAGTCCACCGACTGTGCGTCGCCATTGGGCGGGCCGAGCATGTACACCACGCGCTGCCCGCAACCGTGCAGGCCGATGCTGTAGAGCTCGCCGCGCTCGGTGGTCTCGATGTCCAGCGATACCAGCCGCAGCCGTGGCCGATAGTGCGGATGCGGTTTGAGTTGGGCGCGCTCCAGCGTGCCTTGACCGTCGTCGTGGCCACCGAACAGCACCGGCGCGGTGATGAAGCGCTCCATCAGGTAGCGTTCCGGTGGGCGGATATCGGCTTCGAAGACCTCGACGCCTGCCTCGCGCAGGCGGCGCTCCAACGCCATCAACTGCCGGTGCTGTTGGCAATACAGGCCCATGACCGGACGCTGCTGAAAGTCGCGCAACTGCAGCGGGCGCAACTGCGCGCCCGGCTCGTCGGCCAGCAGCGCGCGAGCATGGGCGGCCTGCTCGGCCGGCACGAAGGCCACCGAGGTCTGCGGCGCCAGACGCACTCGGCGCGGCCCCTGGTCGGTGGCCAGCCAGAACTCCACGCAGGTCCCCTCGGGCGTGTCGTGCCAATGGCGGGTCAGGACGAACCCCTGCTGCAGCGTCACAGCCACCTCGAAATAGTCATCAGGTCGGCGAGTCTAACGGCTTTGCGCCACTACCGGGATCTTTATACCCACCGACCGGACCGTTGGGCAGTTGTGAAAAATTCGTCGAAATCGATACCCTCACCGCTTCCGCACCACGACAAATCCTGACACACTTATTGCTAATCGTTCTCATACGTACTCGCAATAAGGACAAATCCGGCATGATCCCCGCTGCCCCGCCCCGCCGCTTCGCGCCCAACCTGCTGGCCCTCGCCCTCTGCACCACACCGCTGGCCAATGCCATGGCCGAAGACGCCCCTACCCCCGGTGTTCTGGAACTCGGCGCCACCGAAATCAGCGACAACCGCCTGGGCAGCACCACCGAAGGCACCACGTCGTACACCACCGGTGCCATGGAAACCGCTACCAAGCTGCCCCTGAGCCTGCGCGAGACGCCACAGGCCGTGACCGTGGTCACGCGCCAGCGCATGGACGACCAGAACATGACCAGCATCAACGACGTGGCCCGCTACACGCCGGGCCTGTTCCTCAACCAGTCCAGCGGCCCCGGTCGGCAGACCTACACCGCCCGTGGCTTCGATGTCGACAACCTGATGTACGACGGCATCCCCAGCGCCTACAGCGGCTGGGTGGTCGGCGCTCAGCCCAACCTGGCCATGTTCGACCGTGTCGAGGTGGTGCGCGGCGCCACCGGGCTGGTCACCGGCGCCGGTACACCCTCGGCCGCCATCAACCTGGTGCGCAAGCGCCCGCTACCTGGCCAGGCCGTGACCCTCACCGGCGCTGCCGGCACCTGGGACAACTACCGTGGCGAACTGGACGCTTCCAGCCCGCTCAACGACAGCGGCACCCTACGCGGGCGCGTGGTGACCTCCTGGCAGGACAGCAATGGCTTCCGTGATGGCCAGCAGGAGAACCATGGCCTGTTCTACGCCGTCAGCGAAGCCGACCTGAGCGATGACACCACCCTGACCCTGGGCTTCTCGCACCAGAAGGACAAGACCAACGTGTTCTGGGGCTCGATCCCCACCGACCTCAATGGTCATCACCAACGCCTGTCGCGCTCATACAACCCAGGCAGCGACTGGGAAGACAAGGACCAGGAAATCAACACGCTGTTCGCCGAGGTGCGACAGCAACTGGCCAATGATTGGAAACTGCAGGTCAACGCCAACTACAGCGAACAGAACGCGCTGTTCCGAGGCTCCTACCAATCACGCTGGCGGGCGGACAAGGCGTTGCAGCGTACCGTCTACCAGTCTGCCCACGACGAGAACCAGCTAGGCCTGGACGCCTTCGCCAGTGGCCCGTTCGAGCTGCTGGGACGCGAGCACGAACTGGTGCTCGGCGCAGCCAAGCGCATCTACGACATGGATGAGCGCGACTACAGCCCGTATGACCCCAACTACCCGCTCAACGGCGGCAAGCCGGACTTCGTCCATACCAGCAACAATCGCTACCAGATCAATCAGGAAGGCGTCTACGCCACCACCCGCCTGAGCCTGGCCGACCCGCTCACGCTCATCCTCGGCGCACGCCTGGACTGGTACGACTACGACAAGCGCGGCAGCGACGACGGCGACTATAAGGTCACCCGCAACGTCACCCGTTACGGCGGGCTCATCTACGAGCTGGACGAGCACCACTCGGTGTATGCCAGCTACACCGACATCTTCACCCCGCAGGACGGCAAGGACACCTCCGGCAAGCCGATCATCCCCATCGTCGGCAAGAACTACGAAGTGGGCATCAAGGGTGAATACTTCGACGGTGCGCTCAATGCCAGCATCGCCGTGTTCCGCATCGACCAGGAAAACCGCCAGGTCGAAGTGAGCCTGGCCAACTGCCCACAACTGACCTGCTACCAGGCCTCCGGGGAAGTGCGCAGCCAGGGTATCGACTTCGAGCTGCAGGGCGCCCTCACCGACCAGTGGCAGGTCGGCACCGGCTACACCTACGCCCGCGTGCACACGATCAAGGACGACAACAACCCGGCCGCCGTCAACAAACCGCTGAACTCCGACACGCCCGAGCATCAGTTCAAGCTGTTCACCACCTACCGCTTCCAAGGTCCGCTGGACAAGCTGCGCGTGGGCGGCGGCGTGACCTGGCAAAGCCGGATGTACAACGACATCCCGGTCAACGGCAGCACCTATCGCCTGCAGCAGGGCAGCTACGCGGTCACCGACCTGATGGCCGGCTACCAGGTCAATCGCCACCTCGACCTGCAGCTCAACGCCAACAACGTCTTCGACCGCCGCTACTACTCGTCGATCTCCGAGTCAGTGGACTATGGCGGCGACAACTTCGGCGATCCACGCAACCTGATGCTCACCGCCAAGTACAGCTTCTGACCCCACCTCGGCGCACGGACGCGCCAGCCCGCCGCGTGGCGTCTAGCCCTCCTCGACCAACAAGCGCCCCACTCGCTCGAGCAGATCGCCGATCTTGAACGGTTTGATCAGCAAGTCCATGCGCGGCGCCAGGAACGACTGGCGGTCCTGGGCGGTTTCGGCATAGCCGGTCATGAACAGCACCGGCAGTTCAGGGCGCACCTCGCGGGCCAGGTCGGCCAGTTCCCGACCGCTGAGCACCGGCAGGCCGACATCGGTCAACAGCAGGTCGAACGGGGTCTGGCCACGCAGCAGCTCCAGTGCCTGCTCGACCCCGGCCACCGTGGTGCAGCGATAACCGGCATCGGCCAGCGCTTCGGCCAGCGGCATGCGCACTGCGGCAACATCGTCGACGATCAGCAGGTGCTCACCGCTGCCGCGCAGCTCGGGCTGCTGCGGCGGCTCGACGTCGATGGCCAGGTCGTCCGTGGCCGGTAGCATCAGGCGTACTTCGGTGCCATGCCCGACCACGCTGTCGAGATGGACGTGACCACCGGACTGACGGGCGAAACCATAAATGGTCGACAGGCCCAGCCCTGTGCCCTGCCCCAGTGGCTTGGTGGTGAAGAACGGGTCGAATACCTTGTCCAGCACACTGGGGTCGATGCCCTGGCCGTCATCGCGCACGCTGATCGCCAGGTACGGGCCGTCCAACAGGTTGGGGTCGCCGTGCGACCACACTGAACTGGTGGTGATCCAGATCTGTCCGCCACGCGGCAAGGCGTCGCGGGCGTTGATCACCAGGTTGAGCACCGCGCTTTCCAACTGCACCGGGTCGACCAGCGCGGTGGCCGGCTTGTTCGACAGCTGCAGCCTGAGCGTCACCCGCTCGCCGATGGTGCGGTTGAGCAACTCCTCCAACGACCGTACGTGGGCGTTGACATCCACCGGCCGGGTGTCGAGCGGCTGCTGGCGGGCGAACGCCAGCAACCGATGGGTCAGCGCCGCCCCGCTCATGGCCGAGTTCAGCGCGGCTTCGGCATAGATCGGCACCCGCTCCGGGCGCCCGTCGGCGATCCGTTTGCGGATCAGCTCCAGGCTGGTGATGATGCCGGTCAGCAGGTTGTTGAAGTCATGGGCGATGCCGCCTGTGAGACTACCCAGCGCGTCCATCTTCTGCAGTTGCAGCAACTGTGCTTCGGTGCGCGCATGTTCGGCGACCTTCTCCGCCAGTTGCAGGGTGGTGGCGTCCAGGCGCTCCAGGTGCGAACGCTCGCGGTGCCGGTGTTCGGTGATGTCCTCGACGAAGACCAGGCACAGGCCAGGCGCCTGGTAAGGCGACAACTGCCACTCGGTCTCGCGCAACTGGCCCTCGACGCTCATCAGCAAGGTGCCACGCCAACGCTCGCCTTCGACCAGGTGCTGGCAGAGGTTGGCGATGGCTGCCTCCTGGCCGGGCGCAAAGCACTCGCGCAACTGGCGCCGGTCTTGGTTGTCCTGGGTCAGGCGCACGAACGCCTCGTTGCATTCGGCCACGCCCAACTGGCAATCGAGCACTGCGATCGGTGCCGACACGTTGTTGAAGATCTCGCGAAAGCGCGCTTCGCTGTGCCGCAGGGCCTGCTCGGCATCGCGCACACGCAGCAGCGTACGCAGGGTGGCCAGGAGCACGTCTGGGTCCACCGGATGCACCAGATACGCATCGGCACCGGCGTCCAGGCCGGTGATGATGTCGCCGCTGTGGATCGACGCCGCCGACACATGAATCACCGGCAACAAAACCGTGGCCGGATCCTTGCGCAGCAGCCGGACGATGTCGAAACCGCTCATGTCCGGCAGGTTGACGTCCAGGATCAGCGCATCGATGGCCTCACTGGCGATCAGCGCCAAGCCCTCGCCGCCGGTGGCAGCCTCCAGTACCTGATAGCCGTGCAACGCCAAGCGACGGCGCAAGGCATAGCGGGTGGCATAGTTGTCATCGACGATGAGCAAGCGGGTCTCAGCACGCATCGGCATCCCCCTGCGCCAGGGCCAGTGGGATGGTGACGAAGAACGAGGATCCGACGCCCGGCGAACTCTCCATGCCCACCTCACCGCCCAGCAGTTCGGCGAACCGCTTGCACAGCGACAGGCCCAGCCCGGTGCCCCGCAGACGTTTCTGCAGCGGCGAGTCGATCTGGTTGAAATCTTCGAACAGCACGTCGTGCAGATCGGCGGCGATACCGATGCCGGTATCGCTGACCGAGAAGCGCACCCGATCATTGCCCTCCAGGCGCGCGCAGACGCGCACTTCGCCACGCGGGGTGAACTTCAGGGCGTTGGAAATGAAGTTACGCAGAATCTGCGCCAGCTTCTTGTCGTCGGTGTACAGCTGTGGCAGCCCTGCCGGCTCTTCGAAGATCAGGTCCACCGCCGAGCCTTCGACGATGGGCCGGAACATGCCGCGCAAGGCCGAGAACAGGTCGAGCATGTGGAACCAGGCCGGCGAGATGGTGATGCGTCCGGCCTCGATCTTGGCCAGGTCCAACAGGTCGTCGACCATGTCCGACAGCTCGCGCGAGGCCATGCTGATGAACGTCACCTGCTTGTGCTGCTCGGGCGACAGTGGGCCGTCGAGTTCGTCGCTGAGCAGGCTGGTGATGCTCAGGATCGACCCCAGCGGGGTGCGAAACTCATGGCTCATGTACGACAGGAAGCGACTCTTGAGGTCCGACGCCTCGCGCAGTTGCTCGGCCTGGGTGTCCAATTCGGCATAGAGCGCCAAGACGCCTTGGTTGGTCTCTTCCAGTTCCGCACGCAGGGCGTGGTTCTCCGCCTGCAATCGGGCAATGGCAGCGCCTTGTTCGGGGCTGTCGGGGTGAAGCTGTTCAGGCATGAACGCCCTCCAGGTCGATGACCATGATCGTTACATCGTCGCGGCCACGGCAGAAATCACGGTGCAGCACCGCCGCCACCAGGGCGGGATGACGGTAGGCCAGGCCTGGGTAGTCCTTCAGGTCCCACCTGGACTGCAGGCCATCGCTGTAGAGAATCAACAGGTTGTCGTTCACCTGAGGGTAGTCGAACACCTGCACCTTGCGGTATTGCCCGCCGACGATGCCAGGCATCGAGGCCAGTCCACGGGCGCGCTCGCGCCCCAGCAGCACGCCTCCGATATTGCCGATGCCGGCGAACGTCAGGCGCTCGAGTGCGGCGTCATGCTGGATCACGGCCACCGCCCCGCCGCGCGTCGCCCCCATGGCGCCGTGCAAACGCTCGACCACCCGCGCCGGCGCGTCGTAGGGCGCCTGAGCAAAGGCCGTCTCGCCCGCGTCCGCTGCCGTTCGCGCGTGCTCGCCATGGCCGAGGCCGTCGATCATCAGCACGCTCAAGTGACCCTCCTGCTTGGCCACGTACCAGCCGTCGCCGCACACCGTCTCGCCTGGCAGGGTGTGCTGGCACACGCCGATACGCAGATCGCGACGGTCCTGGCGCGGGCCGTGCACGCGGGCCAGCAGTGCCGTGCCACGCGCATCGCTGTACAGGTCGAACGTGTCGGCCAGGCGCTCGATGGCGCCCAGACCGATCCCCTGGGTGCCACTGGTGGAGAAGCCGTCGGTCAGGCACGCGGCGCGATCGAATCCCTGGGCGCGATCAATGGCCAGCAGTTCCAGCACCGCCCCTTCGGCGTGCGGCCAGGCGCGCAGGTGCAAGGCCCCGCGCTCGGCATGCTTGATGATGTTGCTGGCCAGTTCGGTGGCCAGCAGCGCCGCGCGCTCGCCATCGGCCTCGGCCAGTGCGTGGCGCTGGGCCAGTTCGCGCACCTGACGCCGGGCGTGGCCGACGTGGCTGGGGTCATCGATGACGATGAGCTGGGTGAGACTACCGCGCAGATTCATGTCCATCGCGTGATCGTCACCCGTGTGCCCTCACCCACCGCCGTATCCAGCTCGAACTCGTCGACCAGCCGACGCGCACCGGTCAGGCCCAAACCCAGGCCGTTGCCGGAGGTCCAACCGTCGGTGAGCGCCAGACCGATGTCGGCGATGCCCGGGCCTTCATCGCGAAACAGCACGCGCACGCCCACGCGGGCGCCGTCGTCCAGCACCTGCCAATCCATGTCGCCGCCACCGCCGTAAACCACGGTGTTGCGCGCCAGCTCGCTGACGGCGGTCACCAGCTTGGTCAAGTCGACCAGGCGCATGCCGCATTCGCTGGCCAGCTTGCGCACCAGTTGCCGGGCCAGCACCACGTCTTGCTCGATACGCACCGGATGGCTGCCGCTGTCGCGTACGTTCATGAGCGCTGAGTCCGCTGACGCAGCACCTGCATGCCGCGCTCGACATTCAGCGCCGTGCTGACCCCCGGCAAACTCAAGCCGAGCTCGACCAGGGTGATGGCCACGGCCGGCTGCATGCCGACCACCATGGTCTGCGCGTCCATCAGGCGCGACAGGCTGGCGATCTGCGCGATCATGCGGCCGATGAAGGAGTCGACCATGTCCAGCGCGGAAATGTCGATGAGCACGCCGCGCGCGGAGGTGCGGCTGATACGGTCGGTGAGATCGTCCTGCAGGCGCAGGGCGAGCTGGTCATGCATGTCGACCTGGATGGTCACCAGCAGGAACTCGCCCATCTGGAGAATCGGGATGCGTTCCATAGTGTCAGCCGCGCCCGACCAGGCTCACGCCCAGGCGCGAGAGGGCCAGTTGCAGGGCATCGGCGAGGTTGGCCTTGGTGGTCAAGGTGCCCAGATCCAGGCCCAGGTGCACGATGGTCTGCGCGATCTGCGGGCGCACGCCGCTGATGATGCAGTCCGCGCCCATGAGGCGGATGGCGGTGACGGTCTTGAGTAGATGCTGGGCAACCAAGGTATCGACAGTCGGCACGCCGGTGATGTCGATGATGGCGATCTCCGAGCCGGTGTCGACGATGCGCTGCAACAGCGACTCCATGACGGTCTGGCTGCGTTGGGAGTCCAGGGTGCCGATCAGCGGCAGGGCCAGCACACCGTCCCACAGCTTGACGACCGGAGTAGACAGCTCGAGCAGCTCTTCCTGCTGGCGCTTGATCACTTCTTCGCGGGTTTTCTGGTAGACGCGCATGGTGTACATGCCGAGCGTGTCGAGCAGCCCGGAGATTTCCCAGAGCTGCTCGGCGAGCAGTTGCGGCTGATCGGCGTAGACCGATTGCAGCAGGCCGAACAAGGGCGCCTTGAGGGCGAAGATGAAGAAGGTGGTCTGGTGCGAGTCGTGTCCGAGACGGGCGCGGCTGGCCGAGAGGCGATCGAGGAAACGGCGGACCTCTTCCCAGCCGGCAGCGTTGATATCGGCGCCATGCTTGGCACGGGTGGTCAGGGTCAGGACCTGGAGAAACTCCTGGGCTTCCTGGGTGAGTTCCTGTTCCTTGATATTGCGGGTAGCGCCCGTGGCTTGCAGGGCCTTGAGCCAACCCTCGAGCAGTTGCTGCTGGTGGGTTTCCATCGCATTCAACGTGCTGTCTTGCAGTGCTGCCATTGTGGGCTCCTGAGGGCTGATAGGGGGGTGTCTTGTGATTTGCACCTGGGCCCCTGAATACCGACCACCCTGGGGCTCAATAGTTGTATGCGTTGAGGTGGGGGGGTGGTCGCGATTGGCCATCTTAAGCTGAATTGGGCGGGGGGTTTGGGTATTTTTGAGGGGTTGGAGGGGATTGGGTTTGGGGGGGATTATCCGGTGGCTGTGGTGAGGCTGAATCACCTTTTCGCCTTTACGGCGACCCTCTTTTTTGCTTGGAAAAAAGAGGGGCAAAAACCGCTTGCTCCCGCATCCGGCCCCTGCGCTGCGCGCAGGGGTTCCCTCGCGCCGGCGTCGCTCCGGGAGGACCGCGCTTAGGGACCCTCCTGGTCCC
>NZ_JAUTXS020000002.1:0-10573 GCF_030658255.1 Pseudomonas sp. RAC1 | reverse complement strand
GTTATCTACACCGTGGACGGGCACGAGGGAGAGATGGCGATGCCTGGTCCATATCTGCTGGTCGCCCAGCCCGAAGACATGGCAGAGCTTGTAGCCAGCCTGCATTGGCGCACTCAGCCCATACCCCCGCCCTCATGCACGGTTCACTTGAAAAGCGTTGATGGGCTCGACCTGGGGGTGTTCGAGGTCAAGGGCGAGACCCGAGCGGTATTTACGGCCAAGGCATTGCGCCAAGGCTGATAGAGACGGTGCCAAGGAGTTGCAGCTCCCTGGCACCCGCCACCAAAACGAGGAGAAGAACATGCAAGTACTAACCCCAAGCGGTAGCGAGCCGAAGGCTACCACAACGCATCGTCACCTGCAGGCGGTAGCCCAGGTGGGAGGGGCGTTGATCGGCTTTCTCGTGATGAAGACACCGGCGGCTCGCAAGCAGCTGGAAAACGCGGCATCCACGGCCTGCCAGCAGGGCGAACTGTCCGAGACCGACGCAGCCGTGGTGCAAAGAGCGCTAGCCAATCAGCCAAACACAATTCGCAACTGAAGGAGATCACCATGCTTAAACCAGCTTCCACATCATCCCGAGACGCGGACAAGTTCGTTGTGCGGCTGCCTGACGGCATGCGCGACAGAATCGGAGACGCGGCACGGGGCAACAACCGCAGCATGAACTCCGAGATCATCACCCGCCTGGAACGCTCTCTGACCACTGATGGAGCTGAAAGCAAAGTAGGTGAGGCACTGATGATCTATCTCCCACCTGCGTTGCTCAGTGACCTCGACACTCTGGCCAAGGAGAACGAGCGATCGGTGAATGCTGAAGTCACCTACCGGCTCAAGCAATCGGCGGTACTGCAGCAGCTGTCCGACGAGCAGGCCAGGTTGCTCGGCATTCTCAGGCGCCGCATTGAGGAGCTTGAGAACCGACTGACTGTGAAGGGGGCGGCGTGATGTTGATCGACGGCAACCTGGTACCAGTGACAGAGATCGAGATCGAGGAAGCACGTCGTCAGTTGGCGCTGCCCGCCGACTTTCTCCTGGTGCAGGCCACCCAGCAGCTCTACCACAATTCAGGCAATGGAATGATCGTCATCCGCATGCCTGCAGATATGTTCGTTGTAGGGTTTGAAAGTCGGTCAGGGAATTCTAAGTTCGGCGTAGTACAAATCAACTCACTCAAACACAAAATCAAACAAGACTAACCAATCAATACAACATATGGGCGCCTTGGGCGCCCATTTTTGTTTACAGTTACAGAGCAAGCCAATAAAGCACACCTTCAAGAACTAATTCTCACAACTTAACAAAACTTTCAAGTTACAAAATTTTCTTGACTGACAAGATCCTGAACAACAAAATATGGGCCATGTGCCATTGAGTAAAACGGAGTTCAACATGACACACGCAGCGCCCTGCCTCACTCAGCTCGCTGACGACATAGAATCGCATGGCAATATGCTTGCACTTCTCACAGACATTCATAGCAGCGAACTTTCACACCGTGGCCGCGTAGGTCTATTACAGCTTTCGGCAAGTCTGATGGAAAATTTCGATGACATTGAAATTCGCTTCAGAATTTATCGAACTTCGCTGAGACTCAACTGTTGAAAAAGCTCCTGTCGTCTGGCCATGCTCATGCCGCTTAGCCGGTCAAACACAAGGCGGTCCATCATTTGCTCCGAGGGCCTGAGGGTGTGCGAGAAGGTCAGATGCGACACCCACCGGTGCCCGCACTCCAAGCAATCACAATAAAGGCTTACGAACTCATTGGAGATATCGTTCCTTGAAGAAATTCGCCCCTTGCCACCGCATTCTTTACAGTAAACCCGCATAGCCCCACCCCAATGTTATTCCGGTGCTATTTTGCCACAACTAGCACCGGGAGCGTTGACAGTACCGCTTTTAAAGTTGTGCCTGCGGTGCCTCTCTCCAGGCAATCCGGCGATCTTCCCGCAGTACTTCGTTGACTTGATCGAACAACTGACAGATGGGTCTGATTTCGTTGCTGGTGTACACACGATCAATTTTCTCGATGTCGCCGAATCCACCAGAGTTCTCGGGAATGATGCCAGCCAATGCAGGATTCATTCGCCAGGCGGCGATGATATCGTTCCGAGTGATGTTCTTCACTTTCTCCAGCTCATCCTTGGCTTGGAAGTCTCCCACCGGAATAATTTTGATCGCGTTTTCATGCCCACCAGGTATGTTTACAAACATCGAGCGGAAGTTACCCACCCCCTTACTCGCGCTGATCTGGGCCCGAAGGTTTTCTTCGTCTTCCTCGGACAGGTTGGGGTCGTTGGTGTAGAAGATGTAGCCCGCGTGCGCACCATTGCTGTAGTAGCGTCGGCGGAACAGGGTCGCCGCTTCGTTGAGCAGCAGCGCCTGCAGGCCGCCCAGGTAGTCCGGTATGCCGTAGATATTTTGCTCAACATCGTAGTCCTTGATGTGGACGATCTCGTCCGGGTCGTACTCCTCCTCCTGCCCGTTCTGCAGCAACATGACGAAACCGCCGTCCACCTTTACGCGCATGTTGATCGCCGGGAGGTGCTCGAGCTCCAGGACATGCCCCAGGAAGTTCTCGTGCGCCAGGAAGTACGCCTCCCCGAACACCATGTAGTCCAGGGCTGCACAGCTCATCGTCTGAGCGCTGCAGCCTTCTGACGGGATGAACTCACGCAGCAGCAGGTTGCGCTTGAACTTCGGGATGGCGCCGTGGTGCGCGTTTGCGCGCAGCAGCTTGGCCAGGCCGACGCGAGACACCGGCGGTTTGTACAGGCGTCCGTCGTCGGTAGGAAAGATGCCCAGGTACTCGCCGATATTGGCCGTCAGCACCTGCTCTGGCTCCCCAAACGTGAACACGCGTGTGGGCTGTTGCGCCGGCGCTTGCGGGGCTTGATGTCTTCTCTGTCGTTTGGGCATAGCTTCCGCTCGTCAGGTAGCGGCTCTTGCGCCGCTTGTTGGTGTTCAAGGGTTCGTTGTAAAGGGCGTGCATCACTGCCCAAGCGATGTCGGCGTGTCCGGTGGCCTCGGTCCTCGAGGCGCTGAATGTGATCTGGCCGCCGGTGGTAGTGCCGCGCTTGATCGTCAGGAACGCCTGCGCGATATCGGTCCACCCTGCGTCCCACTCGATTCGCCCGGCGCGAATCACGTCCTGGGCCTTGAGTACCAGCGTCGTTTTCGTCTCGAGGCTGTAATGGATACGCTGCGCACGCGGGTAGAAGTCGCACACCACGTCGTACACACCGATGCCCACCCCGGTGGTATCGATACCGATGTGCTGCACGTTGAAGCGTGTGGTCAGTTGCTTGATCTGCGCGGCCTGGTAGGTGAACGACTGTCCCCGCCAACTGTACTTTTCCAGGATCCTGAAATTGCCGCCTGGCTCAGCCGGCGGTGCGACAACCACGCATGTCGCGTCATCGCGTGTACGGCTTGGGTCGTAGCCGATCCAGACAGGGCTGTCACCGAACGGGCGATCGGCGTCCTGATCGTAGTCGTCCCATAGCATCAGGTCGGAATAGCAGCCTTCCAGATCCTTGAGTCCGAACGCGCTCTGCGTGCTGTCGATGAACTTGCAGTAGAACAACTGCTGGAACTTGTCTTCGTCGTACTCCAGCTCGAGCTGGGCCACGTCGAACAGATCGCAACCGCCGGCAATGGCGTCGTCCAGGGTGATGGTCTTGCGCCATTGGCCATCCGGGCACAGGGCGCCCTGTGTGTATGAAGCCTCCGAAGGCCACTCTCCTGCAGCTTTCTTGCGGCGTTTGTCGTTGCGGAAGGCTTCGCCCGTCCAGAAGGGGTACGCCTGATGGCTGACAGCGCTGGGCGTGGAGAAATAGGTCTTGCGCCACTTCTTGTGTGTGCCCATGGCGCTGGCCACGGTGCTCAGCTTCTCGAAGTCGCGGATCCAGAAGTACTCATCGACATACACGTGCCCGTGGTAGCCCTGGGCGGTGCTGCTGTTCGTGCTCAGGAAGCGCAGCTCTGCGCCGTTGCTCAGCGTGATCGGGTTACCGGTCAGCTCGATACCGAACCATTGCTTGGCGAACTGGATGATGTAGCTGCGGAAAATCTCCGACTGGGCGCGGCTGGCCGACAGGAAAACCTGGTTGTCGCCAGTCAGCACGGCATCCATGAAGGCCTCGCCGGCAAAGTAGTATGTCAGGCCGACCTGTCGACTTTTTAGGATGTTGCGTAGCCTGCAGGTAAGCGGATTCTGCTTTGCCGCGAACAGCTCCTGCTGGTACCGATACATTTTGGAGATGAACTTATCCAGGAAGTCCACCTCGGTCAGACCGCTGATGTCGTTCTTGGCCGGCTTCTCTCGCTTCTTCCCACCGCCGCCGCGCCGCTCACGGCGCTGGCCTTGCTCCTGAACGGCCTGCCCTTGCGGTGACTCGCTCCGCGCCGCCGGCACCGGGGGCTTGCTGGCCTGCTTGATAAGCTTTTCACGCACGGCAGTGAGCCGGTCCAGCTCGTCCAGGTCGCCCTTCGTCAGCGTTTCCTGCTTCTCGCAGATGAGCGTGATCCGCCGGCTGATCGCGGTCAGTGGCTCCTCATCGGTGAGCATGTCGTCCCAACTGCCCTGGCGTATCCAGTAGTAGATGATCCGCACGTTCGGCAGCTTCAACTGAGCCTGGATTTCCTTCACCGATGCACGGCGTAGGTAGAGGCGTTTGGCGGCCTCTTTGACTTCGATGGAGTAGTTCATGGGCCGCAGTCTATGCGGCGAAAAACCCGAAAACGCGGCATAAAACTGCAGGAAATTCCTAGATCCTCGAAATAGGAATTTCCTGCAGTGAAAGCGTTTGGCCGGTGTCGATCGGCTCCCTATCTTGGCGCTCATCGACCACCACCGAGCGCTTCAACCGATGCCCAGATCCCTTGTCTCCTACTGGAAACGCGTAGCTGTCAGCGGCCCCACCGCCGACAACCGCGAGATCACTGTCCAGGAGCTGGTCGATTGCGCTGAGACCTACAAGCTGTCGGTCTACACCGCTGTGATCTGGAGCGAGCACGAGCGCTGGCCTGGCTCCCACGGCACCGTGTTTGCCGTGCGCCTGGTTACAGAAAACGACGATCCCGAACTGCAGCCCGGCCAGGTCGCTCTCGAAGCCCAACTCAAGCCGAACGACAAGCTGCTGCACCTGAATGACCAGGGCGAGAAGCTGTTTAGCAGCGTCGAGATCACGCCCAACTTCGCCAACTCGGGCCGCTTCTATCTGACCGGCCTGGCCGTGACCGACTCGCCGGCCAGCCTGGGTACTCAGGAGTTGTACTTCTCCAAGCGTGCCGGCAAGGGCAAGCGCTACGCGAAAACTTCCTACTACTGCTCTGCCGTAGAGCTGGGCTCCCTCCGCGAGGGGAGCGAGCAGCCGGGCGAGCTGCGCCGCTTTTTCAACGCCTTGACCGGCCTTTGCAAGCGCTTCGCCGACACCACCTCCAACACCACCTCACCCGACGAGACCAAACCGATGGATGAAGCAACAGCCAAGGCGCTCAAGGCGCTGTATGACCAATTCGTGATCCTGCTGGCCGGCCTGCAGGCCGTACTGGAGCCCGTGGTGGAAGAAGTAGACACCAGCGAGAACCAGGACGCCGTCGAGGCCGTGGGCGCCGCTGTCCAGGACGTGGTCGATGAGGCCGACGAAAACCGCGAGTTCAATCGCAAGGGCGGCAAAGGCGCCAAGGACGGCAAGAACAAGGACGAGGTCAAGGAACTAAGCGCCCGCGTCGAGGAGCTGACCGAGACCATGACCAAGATGTTCAACACCGCATCGAACCGTCGCCCGACCAAGCGCAATACCGGTCCGGCTGACGGTAAGAAACGTGGCGGGGGTCTGCGCTGATGGGCGCCCTGTCGAAACGCGCTGCAGCGGAGTATCTGCAGCTCCAGGAAGACCTTGCCGAGGCGTACAGCATTGATGACGCCACCCGTACCTTTGCTGTGGAACCGACCCACGCCCAGGAACTGAACGAGCAGATCACCGAGCGCATCGACTTCCTCGCTCGCATCAACGTCGTGCCCGTCAGTGAAATCAAAGGTGAAAAGGTGCTGCTCGGCCTGAGCGGGCCTGCCACCGGCCGGACTGACACCGACCAGAACGACCGCGAGCCGCAGCACCTGCTCGACCTGAAAAACAATCTGTACGAGCTGTTCCACACCGAGACTGATGTGGCGCTGAAATTCGCCACGATTGACGCCTGGTCGAAGTTCCCCGAGTTCGCCCAGAAGTACCTGGCAGCGGTGCAAAAGCGCATCGGTCTAGATCGGATCTTGGTCGGCTGGCACGGCACACATGCTGCGAAGCAGACCAACAAAGCCAGCTTCCCCATGCTGCAGGACGTGAATAAAGGCTGGCTGCAGATCGCCCGCGAACAGATTCCCGAGCAGGTGCTCAAGTCCGCAGATCCTGCGAAGAAGTTGCGGATCGGCAAAGGCGGCGACTACCAGAATCTGGACGAAGCGGTACACGACGTCGCCCAGATGATCGATCCGGTGTTCCGCGACGAAGGCGACCTGGTAGCCATCATCGGGGCGGATCTCCTGGCACACGAAAAGGGCAAGCTGTACGCCGCCCAGGGCCAGACCCCGACCGAGAAAGAGCGTATCGAGGACGCGCAGGTGATCGCCACCTACGGCGGCAAACCTTCGTTCCTGATCCCGTTCTTCCCACCGAAAGGGATCCTGGTGACGTCGTTTGACAACCTGTCGCTCTACTTCCAGGACACCAGCTGGCGTCGTCACCTGCTCGAAAACCCGAAGCGCTCCCGCGTCGAAGACTACAACGGGCGCAACGAGGGCTACGTGATCGAGCAGTTGGGCAAGTTCGCCTACCTGGAATCCGACTCGGTGGAGCTGGTATGAGCCTCGCCCTGGAGCACAAGCGCCGCCTGCTCGCCCAGGGCACCGCTGCAGTAGCCCAGGTGGCCGCTGCAGCTGCCCTGCCGTACTCACCTGGTGAGGCCCTGAGCAGCCCGGCCAACGCTCGCAAGCACCTGGCGCTGATGGTCGCCGGCCTGGACGAGGATCTGGCGCGCCTGAGCGCGATCAACGGCCTGGCCAGCCGCCAAGAGCTCAAGCGCAACGAGCTGCTGCCCAAGTACCAGGAATACGTCCAGCGCTACGTCGAATCCGGCCTGGTCTTTCCGAACCGCGTCCTGGTGCAGGTCGTGATCTGGCTGTTCGACACCGTCCAGTTCGAGGATGCGCTGGAGCTGGCGGATATCGCGATTGCCCAGGGCCAGGAGTTGCCCGAGCGCTTCAGTCGTCGCGATATCCAGACGTTTGTCGCTGATGCGATCTGCGAGTGGGCCTATGACGAGTACAAGGCAGGCCGCAGTCCTGAGCCGTACTTGTCCGACTTGCTTCCGCGTGTGGACGGCGAGTGGCAACTGCCGGAACAGATCCCGGCCAAGTACCACAAGCTCATCGGCATTCGTGCCGTGGAAGCGAAGGACTGGGCCAAGGCCATCACGCACCTGGAGCGCGCCACACGGCTGTATCCGAAAGTCGGCGTAGACACCCGGCTCGAGAACGCTCGCAAGGCCCTGCGCAAAGAGCAGGCCAAAGCGGCAGCGGCGGCGGCTCCCACCGCATAACGACTACCCCCCCAGCGGGAACCCGTGAAACGAGACGACCACTTGTGGCCCCGCCCCGTGGCAACGGTGTTTCCCGCCCTTTTCGAGTGACCAGCCATGAGCTTTTCAGGCAAACCCGCCACGATTGTGGAACAGACCATCGAGAACAACGGCTTTTGGCCGGACCTCTCGCTGGCTGAATACCAGAAGGCTTACCGCCTGCCGGGCGAGTACCTGAGCGAGGTGCTGGTCACTCAACTTGAACTGGCCATGGCCGAGGTGAACCAGGATCTGCGCAGGCTGGCGACCAGTTGGCAGAGCCTGGGCATCACCGAGGTAGCCACCGCCGATACACGTCTGCTCGAGGAACGCGCCTTCAAGGTGAAGCTGTACAAGCGAGCCGTGTACTGCCGGGCCAAGGCCACCGCCCTGACCGACTATGCAACCGTCACCCGGCGCGAAGTTGCCGAGAACACCGGCAAGGAGGCACCCGAGCGGGCCGACCAGTACTTGGCGTTCAGCCAGCAGGCGGTCCGCGCCCTGCAGGGCCGCAGCCGCATCACGGTGTCGCTGCAATGAACGGCCTCAAAGGACTGACCGCCTACCTGCTCGAGCGCGAGCTGGTACCACAGGAGCAGTTGGAGTCGTACAGCGAGCAGGTGGACCTGCACCTCGTTTGGGCAGAGACCGAGCGCGGCCTGCACATGGGCGACATGCGCTACCGCGCTGTGTTCAACCTGGAGCGTTTCAACGGCCACCCCGGGCGCCTGATGGCCCTGGTAGGCAGTTGGCTGGAAACCCACGATCCGGACCGCCACCGGCATGACCTTGCGGCGCCGGCGTTCGCGATTGAGCCGCTGGACCTGGGCAACGACCTGTTCGACGTGGAGCTGGTCCTGGACTTTGTCGAACCGCAGTACCTGGCCGAAGACGACAACGGCGAAATCCAGGCCTTTGGTAGCACCTGGTCGTTCATCCCGTTTGATCTGTGGCTTGCCGAACAGGGCGAGGTGGTACGCCGTGGCCAGTAGGGTTTTCTCTCAAGATGTACGCGGAATGCTCGGCGTCCAGGACCAACTGGCCCTGCTCAAGCTGCCCCCGCAACTGCGCCGGCGCCTGCTCAATCGGGTTTCCAAGCGTGTGCGCACCCTGAGCAATAAGCGGATTCGTGCCCAGCAGAACCTGGACGGGACGCCGTTCGTGCCGCGTAAGCGCAAGGAACCCGGGCAGAAACGCATGGAGGCCGGCCTGGGCAAGCTCCTGCAGGTGACCCGCGTAGACCAGGACGAGGCCGTCCTGGGATGGCGCAACGGCCTCACAAGTTGGGTCGCGGCGCAGCAGCACAACGGGGCGTCCGAGCGCCGCACGGCGCGCCAGATGCGCAAGTGGAACAAGGTCGAGCCCGGCGCCAAGTCCACGCCCAAGCAGGCCAAGCGCCTGCGCCGCCTGGGTTTCCGCGTGCGCCAGGAGGGTAAGAAGCGCCTCACCCGTCCACCCGTCGCCTGGATCCTCGAGCACGTCAGCTTCATGCAAGCCGGCCTGCTGATCCGCGTCCTGGACGAAGAGCAAGGCGAAACCACCGGTGCCGAGAGCTGGGAAATCAAGCTCCCGAAACGCCAGTTCCTGGGAGCGAGCGCCCAGGAGTCCAGCGCCCTGGTCGCCCAGGTCATGGAACAAATCATCCATTCACCCCGCTAACGAGGCACCCCATGGCACTCGGCAAAGTCAGTACCAACAATCTCAATCGCGGCCAGGGTGCCGTGACCGAGATTGAGCGCTATTTCCTTTTCATCGGCCCCGCCGGCAAGAACGTCGGCAAGCTGCTGCCGCTCAACACCGACAGCGACCTGGATAACGACCTGGGCGCTGCAGGCAGTGACCTGAAAACCCAGGTCATCGCAGCCCGAGCGAACGGCGGCGACCGCTGGGCCTGCCTGGCTGCGCCGATCGGCACCGAGGGCGACTGGGCCACCGCCCTGGAGCTGGCCCAGCAGCAAGGCTTTTCGGTCGAGGCCGTGGTCATCACCAAACCGGTGACCGCCGGCGCCGAGCTGCTGGCCATGCACACGGCCGCCGAGCAGCTGAACGCAAAGTACGGGCGCCGTTCGTTCGTGCTGGCCGCGTCCGCCGGCATCCTGCCGACCGCGACCTGGTCCGAATACCTGGTCGAGCAGAAAGCGATCACCGCCGGCATCGCCGCGCCCCGGGTTGTCGTCGTGCCGCAGCTGCACGGCAATGACCTCGGCGTGCTGGCCGGGCGCCTGGCCAACGCGGCCTGGAGCATCGCCGACAGCCCAATGCGCGTGGCCAGCGGCCCGCTGCTGGGCCTGGGCGCGATTCCCCAGGACAAGGAAAACGTCCCGCTGCCGTCTGCGATCCGCAGCGAGCTGGACAAGTCGCGGTTCTCTGTCTCCCAGACCTACCCGGACTATGAGGGCGTGTACTGGGGCGACGCCAACCTGCTGGACACCGCCGGCAGCGACTTCCAGGTGTTGGAGTACCTGCGCCTTGCCGACAAGGCTGCGCGCCAGGTCCGGCCTTTGCTGATCCGCCGCATCGGCGATCGTCGCCTGAACAGCAGCGCCACCAGCATGGCCACCAACACCATGGCCCTGATGGCGCCGCTGCGCCGCATGGCCAAGGCGGTGAAGTTCGCCGGCGAGGTCTTCCCGGGCGAGATCCAGACGCCCAAGGACGGTGACCTGGTCATCGTTTGGAAGAGCCGCACACAGGTTGAGGTCTTCCTGCAGATCCGCCCGCACAACTGCCCCAAGGACATCACCGCGAACATCGCGCTGGACCTTTCCCAGGACGCCCAGGAGTAACCCCCCATGGCCAAGATCAGTGGCAAGAACTTCGATATCACCGTGGGCGACCTGATGATTCACGTCGAAACCGCGACCCTCGATATCACCGACAACAGCGCCGTGGCGCAGACCAAGGGCGTGCCAGACGGCTGGGTCGAGGGCGACGTGGCCGCCAGCGGCGAGCT
>NZ_JAUTXS020000001.1:0-6882 GCF_030658255.1 Pseudomonas sp. RAC1 | reverse complement strand
GGTACCGGGCATTGCCCAGGTCATCAACGCCGATGACTGGATGACAGCACCAGGGGCGGATCCTGAACCGGACGACCAGCTGCGACTTCGCGTGCGCAACCAGTTTAGCGCGGTGAACCAGTGGCATACCGATGCCGTGTATCGCGCCATGATCGCCGCGTTCCCGGGCGTGCGGCCCGATGGGATCTACTTCGAACACGGCGCGCCACGCGGTCCTGGTAGCGCGAACGCCTACGTGCTGTTCGACGCCGGCGTGCCGGCGGAATCGTTCCTGGAGCAGATCAACGCCCACATCCGCGACGGCGGGAACCACGGCCATGGCGATGACCTGGTGGTGTTCGTCATGCCGGAAACCCCGCACGCCATCAGCGTGACCGTATGGCCCCGGCCAAACCTCACTGCCCTGCAGACCCAAGCCCTGCAGGACAACATCGCGCTATTCATCCGCGCCGCGTTCCGCGAGAGCACGGCCAGCGACTACCGCCCGACCCTGACCTACCCACAGTCGCGCTTTTCATTGAGCCGCCTGGGCGAGGAGCTGCACCAGGTGTTCCCCGAAATCGAGTCGCTGCGCTTCGCAGGCGAAGACATCGTGTCGCAGCTCAACATTCCCCGCATCGCCAGCCTGCAGGTGACGTTCGCATGATCCGCATGAAGCTGCCGTTCTGGCTCGGCGGTGCCGAGCTGGCCAAGCTCACCGCAGCGGCGCAGGCCTGGTGGGAAAAGGTAAAGGGCTGGATCCAGTGGCCACTTCTGCAGGCCGACGCCGAGACCTGTCATCTGACCATCCTGGATCTGATGGCATGGCAGCGGGACATCACCCGCTTCAACAACGAGCCCGAGGGCTTGTATCGCCTGCGCGTGAAGTACGCGTTCATCAACGCCGTGGACGCCGGCAGCACCGCCGGCCTGAAGCGCATCCTGCGCCGCTTGGGCGTGGGCTATGTCGAGATCGATGAGCGCATACCCGATCGTGACTGGGATGTTGTGCTCCTGCGCCTTTCCGACTCGCAGCTGTCGGAGAACCCCGAGTTGCTGCGCGTGCTTGTACAGCAGTACGGGCGGACGTGCCGACGGTACGACTTCGTGACGATCACCCCATTAACGCTGCGCGTGTTCGCAGCTGATTTCAACGACGACCAGCAGACGCTCGTCGCCAGCCTGTAGGAGCCCGACGTGGCCAGAATCACCCTCGCCGGCGAAAGCCTGATTGCTCAGAAGCAGGGGGCAAAGGAAGTCCTGCGCATCACTCGCTTCATCTACGCGAACGTGCCCGGACTGGATCCTGCCAAGCCGATCGACCGCGCTGCCGCGAAGCCGCCGGCGGCACAGATCGTCCACACCTACGAGATCCCGACAGAAAACAGTGGATACGTGAACCCGAACCAGGTCGTTTACAGCTCGATGCTGGGCAGCGACATCGGCGACTTCGACTGGAACTGGATGGGCCTCGAGTCCGCCGAGGGCGTGCTGTTCGCTGTGGCTTATTTGCCCCTGCAGCAGAAGCGCCGCAACATCCCACCGGTGCAGATCGGCAACAACGTCACCCGTAACATCCTGGTCGAGTACAGCGGCGCGCAAGAGCTGACCGGAATCTCCATCGATGCAAACACCTGGCAGCATGATTTCACTGTTCGCCTGGCTGGGATCGACGAGCGCGAGCGCCTGAGCAACCGCGAGGTGTACGGACGGGCTTGTTTTCTCAATGATGCCTTGCAGGTGACCCGTTCTGCCGCGAGCGGCTACTACCTGAGAGCGGGCGTTGCTTACATCGAAGGCGTGCGGATTCAGACACAGGAAAAGGCCATTGTTCCGCCGGTGCTACCGATCACGGCGTGGCTGGATGTCGCACTTGAGCGGCAAATGAACGATGTCGTCGCCCGCTGGGAAGTGGTGTTCAGTGAGACAGATGCGCTAAGTGACTGGCAGGACGCGCTCGGCGTGAAGCACTACCGTTTGCCCTTGGCCAACCTTACGACATCTGACGTTGTGGACCGGCGCGGCGTCGAGGTGATCGATGGCCCACTCATCAAACACTTTGCCTCGGCCCGATCGGTCGCAGAAGTACGCAAACGTGTCTCTGACCTCGAGGACGGCACCACACCCGCCGGCAAGGCCAATCGCTGGGCAACTGCGCGCCGCTTGGCGCTACTGGGTGATGCCAGTGGCCAGGTTGAAATCGACGGATCGATGAGCGTAGGCCTCCGTGTCACCCTCACAGACACGGGAGTGCAGCCAGGGGCATGGGCCAAGCCAGTGGTCAATGCCAAAGGGCAGGTCATCGGCAGCCAACTACTGATACCGGGCGATATCCCCTCTCTGGATTGGAGCAAGATCACCAGCGGCAAGCCGACGACCGTGGAGGGGTACGGCATCCTCAATGCACTGCGTACCGGTAACTCGGACCAGGTGCCGCATTTCCACTCTCCGATCGCTGGTACGACTTATCAAACCACCGCAATGGAAATCCGCGAAGTGAACCTGGTGGCGGACGCAACTAAAGACTGGCAGTACGCGCCGCGCATGAGCTTTCACTGGAAAAATGTTGTGGCCGGCACGCTGGCCATGGACAGCACAGGCCTACTCCGGTGGAACGATCATCGCGTTTGGACGAGCGGCAATTTCGATCCGGAGAGCAAAGCAGATAAAGGCACGACCCTGGCGGCTTACGGAATCCTCGACGGCATCAAGCGTGGCGAGGCGGGCCTGGCCACGAGCACGGCACCCGTTGTGCCGATTGACTCTGTAGGCCTCCCGGGCGGTTTCTACTCGTTCACTGAAGGCCCGACCAGCCTCACACAATACTGCAGCGTGCTGAACATACCGTATGCAAGCAGCATGTATAGCGCGCAGCTGGCGTTTCAGCAGGGCACGACATCGGTGCGATTGCTTGCCCGATCGACCGCCAACAACGGTAACTGGACGCCTACAGTAGAGCTTTATCACTCCGGGAATCTGGACCCACAGGCGATCGTGCCGGCGGGCTCGGTGGTCTACTTCGCGGTAAACGCGCTACCCGCCGGTTACCTGCGCGCCAACGGTGCCGCCGTCTCACGTACTACCTACGCCAGACTGTTCGCGACCATCGGCACAACGTTCGGCGCCGGCGACGGAGCCAGCACATTCCATCTGCCTGACCTGCGCGGGGTCTTCTTGCGCGGCCTGGACGATGGCAGAGGCATAGACCCAGGCCGTGGCCTTGGAGGCCTGCAGTACGGTCAGAACGCCTCACACACCCACACCGCATCCATCGCCGCAGCCGGGGAACACTCGCACGTTGTGACTGGTACCACGAACGAGGCCGGGGCACACAGTCACATCGTTGAGAAAGCGAGCGTCGGCAACAACACCACCGGCGCGTACCTCTCGCCCGCGAACGCCTCCGGCAGCACCAGCCAAACATCAAGCGCAGGCAGCCACACGCACAACGTAAGCGGCCAGGCCCTCGCTGCCGGCGGCCACTCGCACGCAATCACCATCAATGCCGAAGGTAACGAGGCACGTCCGATCAACCTTGCACTGCTGGCATGCATCAAGTTCTGAGGCTCATTCATGCGAAAAACCGTTTACCAGACCAACGCTCAAGGCCTCTACGTCGGTGCGACCCAGGCCGATCTGTCACCACTCGAACCAGATGTCTGGCTGCTACCTGGCGGCTGCGTCGAGACACCACCGCCGGCGATCCCACAGAACAAGGCTGCCCACTGGGACGGCGCAGCGTGGTCGCTGGTGGACTACTACCAAGGCCTGGTCGTTTACAGCATCGTTTCCGGCGAGCCGCAGACACTGGACGGGATGGTGACGATCCCATCGGGCTACACGTTGAAAAAGCCAGGGCCTGACCAGGTTTGGAAAAACGGCGACTGGATAGACGACAACGGGGCCATTCTGGCGAAGCTGTATCAGCAGAAGCTGATCGAGGTGGACTCAGGGTGTAACCAGCACATTGAGGGCGGATTCAACTCCAGCGCGCTGGGCCAGATCCACAGGTATGGCAGCACGCTGGAGGACCAGGTGAACTTGACCGGGCTGATGTTCAGCGGCTTGGACAGCCTCTATCCGTGCACGGGGTCAGATGGCATCAACGCTTTCAGGGATCACACCCGCGAGCAGCTGCTGCAGGTGAATAGAGACTTGGTGCTCTTCAAACAGGCCGCTCTCCAGCACGCCGACCAGTTGAAGCGCGACCTGGCCAAGGCCCTGCAGGACAAGAAGCTCAGAGCTATGCGCGCCATCGTGTGGACGGCGCCGGTATGACCTGGTCGCCGGTCACCATGCGCTGGCCCACTGAATCCACCAGGTGGATGGACCAGCTGAGCGGCGCCAAGGCGCTGGCCGATCGCGAGCTGGCCAGCACCGGCACGCGCCTGGCCGACCTCGAGGCGGTAACCACCACCAACCCGGGGCCAGTCGGTGCAGCAGCCAAGGGGCCGAGCGAGGCCGGACGCCAGGCCATGGCCGAGCAGCTGAGCGAGCCGCCGGCGTGCCTGGTCGTGACACCGTTCCAATCTGGTATCGGGCAAGGACGCGGGCACCAGCGCTTTCTGTCGGCACCCAACCTCCTGCAGGCGCTGGCCAACAAACTCACCGACGCCACCGACGCGGCCCGGCCCCAGGGCGAGCAGCACGCCCTGTGCATATTGTTCCTGGCCACCCGCTACGACCAGTTGGCCGCGAGCCTGGCCCGCTTCAATGTACTGATGCCGGTCCCGGAGCTGGTCCGCGCCGAGCGCCGGGCCGATCACCTGGCCAAGCTCGAGGCTGAAAAGTGGCAGATGCCCCAGGCCGGCCCGCTCCCACGCTGGCAGCCGTTGCCCTTGGAGCGCTGTACCGTCGTCAGAGCCGCCCAGCAATCCATGGCGGGCCAGTTGGCCGTCCTGGAAAGCTACGCGGCGGACAGCTCACCCATGGCAGACCTAAGCGCGCTTGCCAGCCGCAAGGCCGAGCAACAGCGCAACCGTGACAGCCAACTGCAGGATCTGCAGCAGTCGCTGCAGGATCGCCAGCCTGATCCCGCGACACGGGCCAGGATGATCGGCCCGGGTAGCAACGCCGAGCTGCGCCGAGCTTTGCTCGAGCACGATGGCCCTGGCCACGAATGGGTCATCTGCGCGGGTGTCCTCATGGTGGGCTCGCAGAAGGGGCTGAGCTTCGTGCGCGAATTGGTGGGCCTATGACGCTTCTGTTGCTGGACGGAACACCGATTCAAGGCAAAGGGCTGAAGATCACGGCGAACCTGCGCATTGAGGCAGACGATATGTCGGGGCAAACCAGCAACACGGAAAAGGCGCACAAAGGCTTCAAGCCCAAGACGCTCACCGTGACGCTGAACATCCCGTACACGAACGCCGGGTGGCTGCGCGATCTGATGCGCTTGGCCGAGGCCACCGAGGGCGGTGGCCAGCTCAAGACGTACCGCGTTGTGAACGACACCGCCGCCGCGTTCGGCATGCGCCAAGTGCAGTTCGCCGAGGGTGTGAGCGCCCGCGAAGACGACATCCTTACCATGTGGCGCATCCAGTTTGGGCTGACCGAGAAGAAGTCGAATCCGGAGAAGGTCGAGAAGCGCAGCGCCAAGGGCACCGTCACCGCTCAATCCGGTACCGGATCCGCCGTGGGCGGTGCCGGCTCTGACGGTAACGGCACGTCGGGAGAACTAACGGGCTTCGAGGCCACCCTGAAAAAAGTGGATGACTGGCTTGGTGGCAGCAAATGAAGCTGCACCAGGTATTGACCGTTGCCGGGGTCGGATACGACTTGGTCAAGGCGGATGTGCGCCTTGAGCTACGAAACCCTGGCAGGGCGACGTTCACCGTCCAGGCCGGCGCACCGTTGAAGGGCTTGGTCACGCTCGACCTGGGCTACAACGATAAGCCCCTGCAGCGGCACTTCCTGGGCTACGTCGAGCGCAGCACCGCTGCCAATACCCGGGAGCAGGTGCTGTTCTGCCGCGAGCTCGCCGCGATCCTGGCCAAGCCGATGCCTATGAATCTGCGCCATGTGGATCTGCGCGCCGTGCTCGAGGAGGCCAGCCGCCAGACTGGCCTGGGTTTCCGCGTGCCTGATCGGACCTACGCCTCAACCCGGGCGCCGTTCTTCTACAGCCTGGCGGCGGGTTACCAGGCAATGGAAAGCCTCGGCCAGGTCTACGACATCCCGGACTTCATGTGGCAACAGCAGGGTGACGGCGAGGTGTTCGTGGGCAGTTGGGCCGACAGCTACTACGGCGTGCGGCCTGCGCTACAGCTTCCGGTTGAGCTGTTCGACAGCTACCAGGGCAATCAGAGCGCCATGATCGCGGCCCTTCCCGGGCTCCGACCTGGCGCGACAATCAACCAGGGCGAGCGCGTCACCCATGTGACCCTTGCCGGCAACCAGATGGCTATCCGATGGAAGACGCAATCCGCCGCGCTGTAGAGCGCCAATTCCCCGAAATCACGGGTGGCTACCACCTGCCGCGCTTCGGGCGCGTGGTCGCGGTACCGGACGCGCCGGCGGCGCCAGGTCTGTGCGACGACTTCCGCCCGCGCTTCGGTGTGGATGTCCAGATACTGCTGCCAGACGGTGAGCCGGATCCGGCCTTGCCGGTGTTCACCAGCTTGCCGCTGCCGGCGCCGATGGGCGGCCAGGAAGCCGGCATGTTCGGCTTTCCCGAGGAGGGCACCACAGTGGTGGTCTCGTTCGCCTACGGCCTCCCGCACAAGCCGTTCATCCAGCAGATCCTACCGCACGGCCTGAGCCTGCCCCGGGTACCCAAAGGCGACCAGGTCTGGCAGCACAGCGAGGCCTGCCAGCAGCGTGTGGACGCGGACGGCAACTGGCTGCGCCAGACGGATGGAAAGATCCAGGACAAGGCGATCGAGCGCGAGGTGGAGTCGCTGG